>JAJBTG010000101.1:2442-10266 GCA_020860985.1 Oscillospiraceae bacterium | reverse complement strand
ATTTTGCATAATGTACAAAATTCCGATAAAAATAACTTCGGGAGGTTTTGACATGGAAACGATAATGGCATTTACACAATTTTTCTTTACTATAGTAATAGGAATGTATTTTCTGACGAAATTAAGAAGTGGGAAATCGGAGTTGGCTTCGGGGGAGGAATCGAAAAAAGAAGCGGAAAGGCTCAACAGGATGCGGCATATATCGCTTACAGAGCCGCTTACGGAGCGCGCAAGACCCTCCGATATGTCCGAAATAATCGGTCAGGACGACGGACTTCGCGCTTTGAGGGCGGCGCTTTGCGGAAAGAACCCGCAGCATATCTTGATTTACGGACCGCCGGGAGTGGGAAAAACGGCAGCGGCACGCGTTGCACTTGAGGCGGCTAAAAAAAGTCCGGGAACTCCGTTTAAAAGCGACGCAAAATTTATTGAAGCCGACGCGACTACCATGCGTTTTGACGAGCGCTGTATAGCCGACCCGCTGATAGGCTCGGTACACGACCCTATTTATCAGGGCGCGGGAGATTTTGGTACGCAGGGAGTACCGCAGCCCAAGCCGGGAGCGGTTTCGAGAGCGCATGGAGGAGTATTGTTTATTGATGAGATAGGCGAGCTTCACCCGACGCAGATTAACAAGCTCTTAAAGGTGCTTGAGGACAGAAAGGTTATGTTTGAGAGCGCGTATTACAGCAGCACAAACAAAAACATTCCGACATATATACATGATATTTTTCAGAACGGCATTCCGGCGGACTTTCGTCTTATCGGCGCGACAACCTGTTCGCCCGAGAAAATTCCTCCGGCGGTGCGGTCGAGGTGTATGGAAATATACTTCAACCCGCTTTCGAGAAACGATATTGAAGCAATAATCAGGTGCGCGGGAAATAAATTCGGAATATCGGTAAATGAAAAAATTATAAAGATAGTATCGCAGTATGCGAGAAACGGCAGGGAAGCGATAAAAATCCTACAGACGCTTACGAATATAGCATCGCTCGAGGGCAGAACCGAGGTGACCGAGGAGGATGCTCGGTGGGTAATCGAGGCGGGACGATACAGCGCTGTCGGATATGATAAGATAATTGATATATCGCTTATAAAGAGGAGTGATAATATTTAGAAAATCGGAGAGGTTATGAATATTTCGTTGGAGTTGGAAATATTGAATTTTATTAGGAATAATCTAGCAACTCCCGTGTTTGACGCGATAATGCCGCCGGTAACGTATATGGGCAGCGGCGGAGCGGTATGGATTGTAACCGCGTTTGTTATGCTGGCAAGCCGAAAATACAGGAAAACGGGATTTAAAATTGCGGCGGCGCTGATTTTATCGCTTTTGATATGCAATATGCTCATAAAGCCGACAGTCGCGCGGATAAGACCGTATGATGTGAACACTGCAATTGAGCTGATAATATCCAAGCCGACGGAATATTCGTTTCCTTCCGGGCATACCTCGTCGTCATTTGCGGCGGCAACTGTGCTGATGCTTTGCGAGGATAGAAAAATATGGGTTCCCGCAATGGTAACCGCGGCGCTGATAGCGTTTTCACGGCTGTACCTGTATGTGCATTATCCCACGGACGTTATATGCGGAATGGCTTTGGGAGCAATATTTGCGTTCGCGGCGGTCAAATTGGTGGATATGATATATTTGAGAATTAAGAAAACCAAATGCGCCAATCAAGAAAAAACTTAAAACGGTCAGCGTTCTTTTGGACACGAGAAAAAGCGTTTGTGATGATGTGCCCCCAAAAAGTCAGACTTTTTTGGTGGCACATTATTATTCCGCATTTTTCGAGCTGAGGGGCGGAGTTATTATTCGGAGGTTGAACCGAAAAATAGTATTCCGCTCGTGCTCGAACGCCGTTTTTGTCGAAGGGTATAGTTTATACCAATTGAATTTTTCCGTCATTTATCGAGTGAATTACCGCTGCGGCGGCGCTTGAATTATTGTCAACAGTGATATAATCGGCGAGCCTGCGCGCTTCGGGTATTGCATTCGCTACTGCGATACCTGCTCCGGCATAATCGATAAGGGTTAAATCGTTTTCATTATCGCCCATTCCGACTGTTTTTTTGGGGTCTATTCTAAGCAGCTCGGCAAGCTGCAGCAGTCCCGAACCCTTGCTTGCGCCGCTCGGGAGCAGCTCATAATAATAGGGGCTTGACTGAATAAAGCTGTATTTCTCCGCAAATTCCGATTCGGCAATCAGCTTGCGGAGAGCGGGAATATCGTATTCCTCGACCATAAACAGCACCTTCATCCATTTTTCGGGGATGTCGCGGTAGTCTGCGAAATTATCCGGAAACTTTTCAATTTCCTTATGCTCCTGTACAACTCGGTTTACCTTTGAAAAGTAAACCTTGTCCTCGGTACAGATTTCTATTCCAGCCTGCGGAAATTCTCTGTCTATAAATTCCGCGACACGCAAAGCCTCGCTGTCAAGGCTCATGGACCAAAGCATTTTATTCCTGTTGAAATCATAAATCCCCGCGCCGTTGAAGCATATCATGGGCGCGTTCGGCATGATGTATTCAAGCATCAGGCTCGCTCCGTGGATAACTCTGCCTGTAGCAAAGGTGAAGAGTCCGCCCTCACTTTTAAAATATTCTATCGCACGTCTGTTCTCCTCCGAAACACGTTTGTCGGAGGTCAGAAGCGTATCGTCAAGGTCCGTACATAATAAAATTCCGTCAAATTTTCCCATAAAAATTCATATCCTTTCAGCCCACAGGAGGAAAACATTTTAGCGTTATCGTCCGCGGGTTTATTCATTCGTCGGAACAAACCGAAAACACGCGGTTTCGTTCCTTATCGATGACCTATGCATTAATTTTAACATATTATTTTTATAATTTCTATCTGTAAAATGTGACAATATCGCGGCGCCGACCGTGAAAATAATGGCAAATGTCACAAGAAGTCAACAATTATGACGTGGTTTTATCCCTTATTGAAATTCGGCAAAGTGTTTCTTTTTGCTGTTAAGCAACGCATGAAAATGGAATTACAGATATTTTTCCGATATTCACTCCAAAAACATTGCAAAACAATAAAAGATGTGCTATAATAATATGATACTGAAAAAGGAATGTTAATGTATGGAGATTACCGAGCAATTAATTAAAAAATCCTGCTCATCCACTATTTACAAGCACGGTATGGAATACTTCCGCGAGGGCAGGGTGCATCTCAGGAAAAGAGAGGACAAATTAATAACGGCGGTTGTTGACGGCGACGAGCTGTACAATGTGCAAATTAAATTTGACGGCGACGGCATATCCGATTTTTTCTGTACCTGTCCGTATTATGAAAAGATGAATACGATGTGCAAGCACATTGTCGCAACGCTGAAGCAGCAGCAGACCGACATTGAGGAGGGCGCGGGATTTGTTGATGAAAACGACAGGCTTGCGCGGCTTCTGTGCGATGAGTTCGCGATGAAAAATACGGAAACAAATCTGCTCCATGTGAAATTTATATTGTATGTCGGAAGCTCCTCCGGCGCGCCGAGCTGCGGAATGTCGCTTGAAATCGGCGATACGGGAACAACGCTTCGCGGAATCGAAAATTTTTTTGACAGCTATATCAAAGGGCATGAATTTTTGATTGACCGCTCGCTTTCGTATGTGCCCGGAGTTACGAAATTTTCCGAATACACGGATAAAATAATTTCAATCCTTGCGGAAACATACGAGAACCGTTCGACGGAAGTTATGTTCTATACAAAGGCGGCGTATCAGACATCGTTCGGCGCACAGACAATGCGGCGCATACTTCCTCTGCTTACCCATGTGGATTTCTCGCTCGTCTTTGACGGGATGACATTGGGAGCGGTTCAGATAAAGGAGGAAAATCCGGACATAATTGTTGACGTTGACGCGCTGGACAGCGAGATAAGTCTATCCGTGGGCGACAGGGGATTTGCGCTCGTTCCCGATGGGGAATGGTTTTTGTACGAGGAAGTAATTTACCATACCGACGATGAATGGCGCGGGTATTATATGCCGATTTACCGCGCGCTTGCGGACGAGAGCCGCACGCAGATAAGCTTCAGAGGCGACAATACCGTGCTTTTTGCGACGTATGTTCTGCCGAATATAAAGGACAGGCACGGCATTATAACTCGTGGGATCGAGGATGTGGTTGTAAACGAAACACCGACGTTCGACGTGTATTTTGACACGCTCCAAAATGGGATAACGGCGGTGGTTGTGGCGAATTACGGAAGTATTTCGCTCCGACTGCCGGACGAAAAAAATTCGGATAATTCAAGGGACAAAATAGTTGTGCGGAATTTTGAAGCGGAGAACAATATACTTTGTAATTTTTCGGGATTTGCTCTGTATGACAATATATATATACTTTATTCGGACGCGGCAATATATGATTTTTTGCAAAACAATCTTTCAAAATTGGAAGAGAAGGCGACCTTGTATTATTCCGACAGATTTAAATCATTGCTGACGCCCGAAAAAGCGGACATTCGCACGACCGTGGGATATAACGAAAAGATTAATCTTCTTGAGGCGGACTTTGAAACCGATTTATCATATGAGCAGATTTGCGGAATATTGAGCGCGGTTAAGACGAAACGCAATTTTTACCGCCTTTCAAACGGAAAGTTCTTGGACTTGGAGGATGATGAAAGCAGGCGAGCATTTCATTTGCTCGAACAGCTTGATTTTACCCCATCGGAGCTTAAAAATCAGAGGAAGCATATTCCCGCATACCACGCGCTGTATCTTGACGCTCTCGGATATGTTGGCAAAACGGAGGACTTTAATGACTATATAGAGAAAATGAAGAATACGGAGCCGAAGATATCCAATGAATTGCGGGAGGTTCTGCGACCGTACCAACGCGACGGCGTAAGGTGGATGTGTCAGCTGAGCAGGTTCGGCTTCGGCGGGATTTTGGCGGACGACATGGGTTTGGGAAAAACCTTGCAGGTGATAGCATACGTCCACGGAGAAAAGCCGGATATGCCCGTGTTAATCGTAACTCCGAGCGCGCTTACCTATAACTGGTTAAGCGAGATAAACCGTTTCACACCGGACGCGACCGCGCTTATAATTGACGGCACAAAGGAGGAGCGCGCGGGACTGATAGAAAGGATTTACGATTATGAGTTTATAATAACGTCGTATCCGATATTGCGCCGCGACATTAATTTGTACCGCGATATAGAGTTTTCCTATTGCTTTATCGACGAGGCACAGCATATAAAAAACGCGAAAACAATGAATGCGCGCAGCGTCAAAAAAATAAACGCGAAACGGAAATTTGCGCTTACCGGTACTCCGATTGAAAATTCGCTGATAGAGCTATGGTCTATTTTCGACTTTGTTATGAGCGGGTATCTGTATGACGCACGCGAGTTTCGCAGCCGATATGAATACCCCATGATTAAGGAGGGTGACAATGAGTCGGCGGCGGAGCTTAAAGCGAGGATAAAGCCGTTTATATTACGGAGAATGAAATCGGAGGTTTTAAACGAGCTTCCCGAAAAAATAGAAAATACGATTTATGCCGATTTAAATTCAGATCAAAAGAGAATGTATTCAGCGTATTTGGCTATGGCTAAGGATCGGACGATTGCACTCTTAAGCGAGGGCGGGAGAGGGAAGATGCAGATTTTGACGCTGCTTATGCGGTTAAGACAGATTTGCTGTCATCCCGCGCTCTTTGACGAAAATTATCTCGGCGACAGCGGAAAGCTGGAGCTTTTAATGGAAATAATAGAAAGTGCGGTAGGCTCGGGACACAGAGTTCTGGTCTTTTCACAGTTTACGTCGATGCTTTCGATAATCTGCGGCGAGCTTAACAGCCGCAAAATACCGGTATTTTATCTTGACGGGCATACGCCCTCATATGAGAGAACGGAGCTTGCGGAACGGTTCAACGGCGGTGAGCGCGATGTGTTTTTGATTTCGCTCAAAGCGGGAGGAACCGGTCTTAATTTAACGGGAGCGGACATGGTTGTGCATTATGACCCGTGGTGGAATCCGGCGGTTACGGATCAGGCATCGGACAGAGCCTACAGAATAGGACAGACGCGCGCGGTTCAGGTAATACGGCTTGCGGCGCGCGGTACAATAGAGGAAAAAATATTGAAGCTTCAGGAGGCTAAGAGAAGTCTTGCGGACGATATTGTAAAATCAAACAACGACGCGTTCGGTAGTCTTTCAAATGAGGAAATTTTGGCTTTGTTTGAGGATTAGGAGGGAGATAAAACGGTGAAATTCAGAGCGATTTTAGATGATAAGCGTGACGATTGGGAGGAAGATGAGGAGTTAAAACCGAAGCCTTGGTTGGAAACGGCTTTGTTCTTTTTACTGTGGACCGTGGTTATAGCTCTTTTGGCGATAATTTATACGGAAAAAAGCAAATACATTTATTTTTGGGACGATGCAAATTACTGGGACAAGGCGCGTCAAATAGCATCCGGCGCTATCTCCGACGGCTTTTGGCATAACGTATACAGCTCAATAGGCAATATGGACTACAACTATGTCGCGGGACTTTTATCGGCGGTTTTTGCGTACTTTTTCGGAGGCTCAAGGACGGTCTACATTGTGAGCCTTGTGCTTACGGGTTTTTTGCCGGCGATGGCGGCGATGTATTTTCTTGCGAAAAAGCTCGGCGGTTCCCCTAAGCTTACGGTTGTGCTTATAATTTTTATCTGCCCCGTGATAGTCTGTCTGACGTTCTTGGGCTTTGCCGACATAACCGGATTATCCATGTGTCTGCTCTGCTATAATTTGTATTTTACGCGCGAGGAGCAGAAGCAGAGTATATGGAAAAGTATTATAATCGGGGCGCTTCTTGTGCTTATGATGATATGGCGGCGGTGGTACGCATTTTTTGCGGTGTCGTTTATTACGGCGATGATTGCCGACAGCATATTATTCAAAAAGAAATGGTATTGCGTTGCCGCGGTTATTCTGACCGCCGCCGCGATTATCCTGTTATTCTTCAGAGATTTTCTTATGAATATTCTGATAGCGGATTACGGTGACATTTATTCGGGATATAAGTACAATATAAGCGTTGATTTTAAGCTTATTACGAGATATTTCGGGATTTTATTCCTGCTGTTTACGGCGGTTTGTTCCGTGCTGCTGATAGTGAAAAAGAAAGAGTACAGACCGATAATGCTGTGGATACAGATTATAGGCTGCGCCGCTATGTTCATGGCGACGCAGACGCACGGGCAGCAGCATTTACTTTTGTATGTGCCGTCGCTATCGGCGCTTTTGATGCTGATTATAAAATACGCTGAGGAAATTTGGATGAAGATAGGGATATGTGTTCTTGCTGCGTTAAACGCGGTTAATGTGTGTATCCCGCGCGAACAGCCGGAGAATATTCAGGACATAGCGTATTACGCGGTAATACCGGATTTTTCGATGGCGCCGCGCACAAGAGATGATATATACATGATTTTATCGCTTAAAACCACGTTGGACGGGGTTATCGGCGAGGGCGAAAAGATGGGAGTTTTAGCGTCCTCGTTTAAGCTTAATGAGGATATACTCAAAAATGTCGAGCCGTCGCTGAATATTAGCGGGGAGAGGTCGGAGTATATTGTTGCCATGCCCCAGGTGGATTCGAGGGATACCGATTTAACGGATCTGTACGGCGTGGATTATATGCTTGTTGCATATCCGGCTCAGCCGCATCTTGCGGACGGAAAACAGACTGTTGTTACCGAGGCGGGGGACAGCTTTTACCAATGGACGGATTTTGCCGCGGCATTCAGTGAAATGTATGAATACGAAACTGTGATTGACGATATGGACATAAAGCTGTTTAAA
>JAJBTG010000101.1:0-2432 GCA_020860985.1 Oscillospiraceae bacterium | reverse complement strand
CTGATAAGGCTCAGTTTGAAAGCAGATTATACAACGAATAATTTACATATTGATTACAGTTAGTTAATTGACATTATTGTGTCATAATAATAAAATGATGACAAATAATATGTGAAAGGCGGTGAATTGTAAATGAGGAGCTGTATATATTGCGGCAGAGAGCTGGAAAAGGGCGAGGTGTGTATGTGCCCGCAGAGCGTTGCAAGACGCGCAAAGAGAACCAATACAGAATCGGAAAAGACAACCGAGAACAGTAAAAGTAAGAATACCGTAAATACGGACGAGCAGAACAGAACAACATATAAAACAGGCTACACAAAAAAGCAAAGCAAGGCGGCTCGCGCATGGAACAGATATAAGGCAAGACGCGAGAGCAGGCGAACGATAAATACGGACGGTATGTTTAAAAGCTTCGTAAGCTTTGTACGTTCATTTATAAAATCACCTGTGGACAAGATAATCAATCCTCCGAACATCGGAAAAGGAATGATGCTTACAATTGCGGCGCTCCAGGGCGCGGTTACGTGGCTGTGTCTGTATTTTGTCTATACGGGAGCGAGCAGAAGTGCATTCAGTGTTTTAGGCTCCGTGCTTGGCTTTGGCGGAATAGCGGGATATTCATCGTTAGCGAGAATGCTTTTATGTATACTGTTTGGCGCGGTGAGCGGAATAGTCATGTTCTTTGTTTATACGGGAATATTTTATTTTATCAATAAAGTTATATTTAAGAGCAAAACTCAGTATTGGGATTTCTCAACAAGACTTTCGCTTACTGGAATACCGCTTACGGTACTCGGAATAGCGGGTGTGCTTCTAAGCTTCTTCTCGCTTACAACTCTTGTGATTTTGCTTCTGTGCGGACTCATAAGTCTTATCGTGCTGACGTATGAGGCACTGTGCACGGAATGGATAACAAAATCACCGGGTTCGGTAATGTACGCGATGATGGCGGGATTCTTTGTATTCCTGTCAATCGTGTGTTATTTAATAAGAGTTTCATAAAGGAACAAAAAAAGAAAGGATGATACAACATGAAAGAAATCAAAACCACAAATGCTCCGGCGGCGATAGGTCCGTACTCTCAGGCGATACTATCCGGCAATATGCTTTTTACATCGGGACAAATCCCGATTAATCCGGAAACGGGAGAAATCCCCGAGGGAGTAGAGGCGCAGGCAAGACAGGCTCTTACGAATGTAAAGAATCTTATAGAGGCATCCGGCGGAAGCATTGATAACGTGGTAAAGACGTCGGTATTTATCAAGGACATGAACGACTTCGCGAAGATAAACGAAATCTATGCCGAGTTCTTTACCGAGCCTTATCCTGCGCGCTCATGCGTGGAGTTCGCAAGAATTCCGAAAGATGTGCTTTTGGAGATTGAAACCATAGTTGAAATGTAAAAATTTGCGGTGCGCTGCGCCGTGAGAAAGTATTAAAAAGCAAAGAGTCCTCCGACCGCATAGGTCGGAGGACATCTTGCTGTAATCAAAAGCAAAATATCCGCCGGCTTTTTTCAAAGCCGCGTTTGCTTTTTTTCGGGCGGTGGTTTAATACGCCGCTTAAATGTTTAAATACAATCTAAAATCACAGCGAGGAGAAATAAGAATTATGAATAAAATTACAGTACATACCGGCAAAAAGGGCGCGCCGCTCAATGATTTATACGGCATATTCTTTGAGGACCTAAATCATGCCGCGGACGGCGGTTTATATGCGGAAATGGTACGCAACCGCGGTTTTGAATTTTCGTCCGCGGACAACGCGAAATACCGCGCCTTGACCGCGTGGACAAAGGTTGAGCGCGGCAATGCGAAGCTTTCTGTTGCGGTTAAAAACACTCGTCCGTTGAGCGAAAAAAATCCGCATTATCTTATGATGGAGATTTACGAGCCGGGCAGCGGCGCGGGAATTTTAAACGAAAGCTACAACAGTGGAATGGCTTACACGGCGGGGGAGAAATATAATTTCTCATGCTATGCGAAAAGCGATGAAAAAATGACGCTGAATGTCGCGATGGAGGATGTAAACGGAAACGCTTACGATAAAAAGAGTTTTGTCATAGACAGTAAGGATTGGCAAAGGTACGAGCTTACGCTTGAGCCGAGCGCGACAGATTATTGCGGCAGACTTTCAATTACCGCCGCGGAGACGGGAAAGTGTTGCCTTGATATGGTGTCGCTGTTTCCGGAAAAGACATTCAAAGGTCACGGACTGCGTGCCGATTTGTGTGAGCTTTTGGCTGATTTAAAGCCTAAATTCATGCGTTTTCCCGGCGGCTGCTTAATACATGACGGTTCGCTCAATAAGGACGACAGGGATTCGATGTACCGTTGGAAAAACACAATCGGAGAGCTGTATGACAGACCCTCGCGCCGCAATAATTGGGACTACAATCAAAGTCTCGGAGTGGGCTATTACGAGTATTTTAT
>JAJBTG010000253.1 GCA_020860985.1 Oscillospiraceae bacterium | reverse complement strand
ATCCAACACTTTCAGCGGGAGATATTTTTTGTAAATCAAAGCTCCTGCTGAAAAAATTAAGCGGAACCCACCGCCTTTAGTCATAAGGTTGCTCCGCAACCTTACTACGCTTTGCGAGTTTACAGGGGGAACATCTTAATTTAGTTATATGAGATTGTATATGATTTTGACGTGATTATTACAAAACGAAACATAAATTTTACAAAAAAGTAATATTTGAAAAAATTCTTTAATTTTTGCAAAAAAAGGCTTGCAAATCCTTTTATACTATGCTATAATGATAATTGTAGGAAGAAATTACATTCTACCCTTTTATCCTATACATAGCAAAACAAAAAAGCATCGTTCCCGGATGCTTTTTTGTTTTGCGTTTTTTTAATAAGGGGCAAGGTTCCATCATTCAACGGGAGATATTTTTTGCAAACCAAAGCTCCCGCTGAAAAAATTAAGATGTCCGCGCCGCCCTTATAGGCGGCGCGAACATCTTAATTCAGTCATTTTTCAAATCTTCCTTTTTCCACACCTTAACGGAGCCGCTCTGCGGAACGCCCTTAAGCGTAATCTCCGCTCCCGCCTGTTCCGGAGTGCAAGCCGATGCCGAACGCAATATTCCGGCTGCGTCATATCCCAAAATTACCGTGTCACCCGTAAGCTCGGGGACGGTATATTCCATATCCTTTTCGATAACGAACGTGGTTATCGAGTTTGGCGCAAGCTCCGTTTCAAGCGATTTTCCGCTCAGGCTGAGCATTTCAAGCTCCTGCCAGCTTTCGTTCACGCTTGTGCGGATACGGCGCACATTCGCGCCCGTTTCGGCAAAGTCCGACAAATCATATGTAACAGGCTGCGTTTTCGCGGTTGTGTTGCTCGATACAATAACAATTTTCCCGCTGTCCTTGTTGTATGCCGCAAGAGTATTTCCGTCGTCACTGTTTGAAATTATCGTGTCGCCCTCACGAATATAACGCGTGTACTGACCAAAGCCGTAATATTTTTTCGTAAGAGTGATTTCCTCCCTGTCATGGTCGGCGAATGCTATTCCCCAAAAACCGGTTGTTCTGTCGTCCGATGAATTGTTTTCATAGATGGATCCCGATTTTTTGTGAGAATCCAGCGCCTGCCATAATACCCATGCCGTTGGCTTCATTTGATTTACATCAATATTGAATCTATGTGCCAAACCGAGCGCCGCCGACATATATCTCGCGTTCGTTCCCGCGGTGAACGTGCCGTCAACCTCGCTCATCCAAAGACCCTTTCCCGCAGCCGACGCAGTTTCCATAAGCTCCGTGCGCTTACTGCCGGAATATGTATGCGTGTTGATACGCGTAACAGCGTCTTTTGCCTCGTCCGAAAGAGCGTTAAAGCTTGTAATCGCGGTGTCAATGCTTGTTTCCTCCGTTGCGGAGATGATTGCGTCAATTCCCTTTTCCACTATACTGTCGGCAAGAGCCTCAATCATCTTTGACTGCGATTCTCCCGCTTCAACGTGCATACCCTCCTGCTTGGGACTGTTCGCGCCCCAGTAGCTCGTTTGCGGCTCGTTCATGGGGGAGATACTGTCAATATCTATTCCCTCCACGTCCTCGAGATGCTTTACCACCGTTGTTAAATAATCGGCAAACTCCTCGTTTTTATCGGGCATGAGATTGTCCTCCGATGGATCCTCCGCTCCCGAGGAGCAGCCGCTTATCGTCATAAAATAAGGTGCGCTGTTTGAAAACGCTTCAACTATGTCCGCTCCCTCGCGCACCGCCGCTTTTAATACATTCAGCTGATTCACGTCCGCGTCCCAGTCATATGTGCCGTCCGCGTTCATGTATCCCGGCACGGCGCTGTCAAGACGGGTTATATGGTTATGCGTGGGATCGTCTCCGCCGCCGATATTATAGCGCGCGATATTAAGTCCCAAACCCTCGTCGAGATTGAATACAGCCTTTGCCGCCTTATCGGTGAGGACTTCACTGTAGCCCATGTAATTCGCCCACCAGCAAAGCGACGTACCCCAACCCTCAAATTCACCAAACGGACTTTCCTCGTTCGGCAATATTTTTACCGTCCGCATTTCGGCCTCGTCAAATTCCGTTCCAGTGCCGAGCGCGGCAATAACCTTATCCATCTGTTCCTCGGTAAGCATTACAAGACTTCCCTGCATATATTGCGAAGATTCGGCATCGCCGCTGACAGCTTCATCCGCGCTTATCCATGTTATAAGGTCGGCTGACTTTGACACCGCTTTGCCGCCGTCGGTAATATAGAAAAATCCGTCACTGCCTTTAATCAGCTCCGGGTTCTCCGCCGCCGCGCGGAATACCGCGCTGTTCTCAAGCGCAGAGTAATTTTCACCGTCCCGAGAAACGTAGTATAACACCGAACCATTACCGAACGAAGCAACAAGATACAGATTTTCCTCCGCCGGTTCCTCGGTTTCGTCCTCCGCCGTCACCTTGACTTTGAAGGCTTTCGCTTCAAGCTTTCCTCCGTACGAAAGGTTTGCCGTCAAAACAACATCGGTATCCTCCGATTGACGGCTCACCGTGCCGTCGGGCTTAATTACCGATTCATTGTCCGACTGCCAAACTATATCCTTGCCTGTGTTTTCACCGTAATCCTTAAGCACAAGATGCGACTTCGTTTCGGACGGCAGCTCTATCGATTCCAAATCCTTTTCGATTAAATAATCCGCCATGCCCGCCTGATATTCATCGCTCAGCGATTTTACCTCTTCAGCCGTGAGCGCTCTATCATAAATACGAAAATCGTCGATATATCCCTTGAAATATTTATCGGCGCTATACGGCGACTTTCCGATATAATTCTGAGTTGTTTCTCCCAAATCCGACGGTTTCAATGTCAAGCTGTTTTCAGCCGTAAGCTCGCCGTCGCGATATAATTTTGAGTTTTCGCCGTCGATTACAACTACGACATTACTCCATGTACCGCTTGAAATGTAATCATCGCAAACAAGCTCCTCCTCGTCGCCGTAGCTTGACATCGTTATACCGAAGCGAAGCTTGCCGTCGCCGCGCGCGGTATTCAGGAACATATATCCCTCCGTGGATGAATTGCCGAAATTCCATGTGAACATATTGGCTTTTTCAATTTCGGGCATTAAATTTATCGCGACCGTTACAGTGTCCTCGTCCGACAAAATCCCCTCCGGCATACTGATATATGTGTTATCCTCAAGATGAATCATGCCGTTCTCTATATCAGCGGACGGATTTTCACCCTCGATTTTACCGTCGTTTCCGTTGCCTGATACGTCGGTCACCTCCGCGTCGGAAAAATCATAATGTAAAATCAAATCGTCCTCCGCAAGGACGGGAACCGCCGTCATGCTAATAAGCATAGCCGCGGCAATTATCGCGGATAATATTTTTTTCATTCATTTTCTCCTTTCGGCTATTTCTTTAACGCGGCGGCTCCCCGCCGCCGGGACGCTTTGCGCCCTTTTTCAGCCTACCAAAACAGCATATCAAATCCCTTTAATTTATATATTGCCTCGGTAAAAAAGTAATCACCGTAGATTATAGGTATGTGTATTTTCTCCGGCTGCTCCAACCTGTAAGCCTCGCTGCCCATCTGCAATATTGACTGTTCCTCAAGTCCGTAATCGCAGAACCTCTCGTCAAGCGTTTTTAAAAGTCTTATCGCTGATTTCAGATACAGCTTTTTCTCGTTCTCCCCAACGCTTTTTGCGATTTCAATCATTCCGCAGGCGGCAATCGCCGCGGCCGTCGTATCGATTAGCCTCGGTTCCTCCGGCTGACGAAAGTCTATCGGGATAACCCAATCATTCGCGGATGCGTTGGCGATAAACATATTCGCGACGCGTTTTGCCGTGTCGAGAAATTCCTGTCTACCGGTATGGATATAGCTTAAAATAAATCCGTAAACCGCCCACGCCTGACCGCGCGTCCACGCCGAACCAAGTCCGCAGCCCTGCCCTCCGAACGCCTCGACAAACTCTCCCGTTTCCTCGTCAAGCTTAACTATATGATGCACGGTAGCGTCCGCGCGGACATGATTCTTCATAACTGTTTCAGCATGGCTCAGCGCGACCGCCTTAAATCGGTTGTCGTCATATTCCTCCGATGCCCAATAGAGCAGCGGAATATTCATCATCGAATCGATTATTACCCATCCTCTATTGTCACCGTTCCATGAGCGGATAAATCTGCCGTCGGGATTGTACCTCGACGCTAAAATATTCGCCGCGTATGTAGCTCTCAACCGTGATTTCTTACCTCCGAACAAGCGGTAATTCACGCCTGCCGAAATATGCCACATAAAACCCACGTCATGGTGGAGTCCGTCATAGTCCTCCAGTGCCGCGTCAAGCAGATTCTCCGCCGTTTCCGCGACCGCTCTGTAGCGTTCGTCGCCGGTGCCGACATATAAAAGCCACATGAACCCGCTCCAAAAGCCGTTCGTCCACCAGCTAACATCGTCCTTAGCCATGTTATTATGAACGCCGTTTACGGTGGTGTATGGAATTTTGTCCTTTGAAAGCTCGGACACCGTTTTCATTTTCTTGTCGATTTTCTCCCATACACCGTCAATCCATTCCTTATTTTCCGAAACTATTTTATTGTACATTTTCTCCTCCATGCAATCAATCTATAGAGCAATTCAATAATGGGACGAAACCCTATCATTCAATAAGGGGCTTGCCCCGTCATTCAACGTTTCAGTGGCGGATTCGCCACTGAAAAAAGTAAGTGGATCCCGCCGCCTATAGAGGCGGGGGACATCTTACTTTTAGTTCAATAAGGGGCTTGCCTCGTCATTCAACGTTTCAGTGGCGGATTCGCCACTGAAAAAAGTAAGTGGAACCCGCCTCCTATAGAGGCGGGGACATCTTACTTTTAGTTATATTCCCACAAAAATTCTTGCAGTCTGCCACTTTGTAAGCTCTGTTTCGGGGGAAACATTCATCGTTGCCATTACATTTGCCCTTTTCAGCATATCCATCGCGTCACCCGCGGTTATGAGAGCTTCGGGATTCAGATTTTCTCCCTCGACTATACCGAGCTTTTTGGCAATTCCCGCAGCCTCGTAATAATAATCTCTCGGCAAAATATCCTTAAAATTATCGCGCTCATATGCTCTTAATCCAAGCGCGTTTACAAGCAACACAATAAAATCCGCGCGGC
Source organism: Oscillospiraceae bacterium (assembly GCA_020860985.1). Classification (GTDB taxonomy): domain Bacteria; phylum Bacillota; class Clostridia; order UBA1381; family UBA1381; genus JALEPO01. The sequence goes on along the minus strand of JAJBTG010000253.1, from coordinate 5,143 downwards.
TTACTATTGCGTTGTCGGATTTTTCGGAAGCGCATTTGAGCGCCCAGCTGTAAATATCATCGTTTGAAAAATCGCCGGTTATGTAATTCACCGCATACTGGCTCGGCGACATCTCGCTGCCCCAATAACGCGTCCAGTTATACAGACGCTTCGGCTGAGGTCTTGTATACGGTACTGCGGCTGTTGACAAATCCGTTTTTTCGGTTGAATAAATCGCGATTTTTTCATCGTCATAAACTAAAAGCTGTGAAAGCCCATCGCCAATCAAATCCGTCCACATAACGTGGCTCTCAAACGGCAGTTCAAAAATCGCGTTCATATTCTCGTCATACACTCCGCCCGCACAGTCGCTGCGGCGATATACCAAAATATAGTCCTTAACAGTTCGGTCAAATTTATGAATAGTCGTTACAATCGTTGACCATCCCTTAGCATCTCTATCCTCCTTGAAAAGCGACTTCGCCTCATGGTCAAATATGAATACTCCGTCCTTTCCCTCGGGAGCGGGAATAATATTTCCGTCCGGTCCTATAACATCGTTTCTCGCAATTCTGTCAAGTCCGGCTATTTCCGTGCCGCTGTGCTCGGGAATAAAATTGCCCGGCACGATATTCTGCGACTCTACAGTATCGGTAAAGCGCCATATCAATTTGCCGTCCGCACTGTAGGCTGTAGTATCATCTCCGCCGACAAGTACCACCGGCTTTTTGTTTTGGTCAAGGTCGCACACCCATATGCAGTCTGCATGGTCCTTCATGTCTATTGTCCAAAGTCTTTCGCCGTTTCCGTTAAGTACGTTGTAGCCAGCTATGATTTCATCCTTGCCGTCGCCGTCCAAATCGTAAACCCACGGGTAGTGGCCGACATTTCCTTTGAATGTCCACATTACACGAAAGTTTGTGTCGAGCGCCCAGATTTGCTTGTATCTGTCCTTTAATATTATATTTTGAGGGTATCCCGTGCCTTCAAGGTCCGCGATTACAATACAGTCATGCGCGTGCTCATTCGGGAGCAAATGCTTTTCTTTCAGCTCGCCTGTTTTGCCGTCAAAAATGCAAAGCTCGTCATTCATTACGCATAAAAATTCGTTATTTCCGTCATTGTCAATATCATAAATCTGTGCCGGAATATCAGAGCCGCTCTTTCGAGGTCCCGTTTCAGGCTCTCCTATCTGCCATAGCTGCTCGCCCTCGAGATTATATGCCGTAGCGCACACTACGCTGTGCGGATAAAAGCGGTCGTCAAATCCGGCATCGGGCTGAACCATGACGATTTCCATTCTGCCGTCGCCGTCAATATCGCCGAGCCACATACGGCAGCCCATTCCCGACACCTTATGCTCAAATTGCTTCAATAAATATGTATCCATATTTCCACCCTCACTTGTAAATTTATTTATTATTTTTATTGTATCAAATTACAAATAGGATTTCAAGAGGTAAATCAAATTCAGCACGGAAAATAAACATTATTTAACAACTTTAAAATCAAAAAAGAAGTGTTCCTCTCGGAACACTTCTTAAAATTCAATTATTTCTGGATTGAAGTATCTGCCTGATAAGCCTCGTTCATTTCCTTGATAACGTCGTCGCCGCCCTGGCTTCTCCATCTCTCAAGCTGTGCCTGCCATTCCTCAAGGGATATCTGGCCAACAATGTACTTTGTATTAGCTTCCGACATGATAGCGTCAAGCTGCGGACCCTTTGTTGAGTATGTATCCGATACATACGGCTCCGCCGGGTTGGAAACTACCCACAATTCGTTCTCTTCATATACCTGATCGATCTTCTCGGCAACATCCGTTGTATATGCAACCGCAAGCTCGTCTGCAACAATATATGTAGCGAGCTGGTTCAAGTCAGCATATTCCTTTGTCAATGCAGCATCGTCATACTTAACAACATAGCCGTTCTCGTCGATAGTATAGTGTGTTCCCTCAATACCGTAGTCCATAAGGGCAAGAGCTTCCTGCTCGTTAAACTTATCCATAACTCCGAGGATAAAGTCTAAATCCTCCTCGCTTGTAACAGATGTTTTCGGGAATACATAGTATCCGTCATAACCTGTTGTCGGAAGAGTTCTCGGCTCTGTATCTGCGTCCTTTGTTACATAACCGAATACGTCAACAACAGCCTCGAGTACGCTCTCCTGCATATTCTGAGCAAGTCTTCTTGCACGGTCAGCAACGTCGATGATAACGCCGGCTTTACTCTGCAAGAACTGCTCGTTCCATTTCTCTGAGTCATATGTAGCCATATCCTGGTTGATTAGACCTTCCGAATAGCACTGTCTTAAGAAGTCAAGAGCCTCTATAAATTCATCGGTTGCGAACATAGGCTGAAGCTCGCCGTTCTCATCAACACCCCACTGGTTGGGAGCGCCCATCCAAATTGCGATATTGTTTAGAGGACCATCAAGATAATTCGTGATAATCATACCGAATGTATCATCCTGACCGTTCTGATCCGGATCCTGCTCCTTGAATGCCTTTAATACATTATAGAACTCGTCGATTGTAGTAGGTGTTGAAAGACCTAAGTTATCGAGCCAGTCCTTTCTGATAGATACGCCCGCACGACCGATTGTTCTTGAACGGTATACGCCGTAAACCTTACCGTCGATTGAAATGTTATGATTTACGTTTTCATCTGTCTGAGCAAGATTCGGGAATTTTTCAGCGTCTGTAAGCTTATCTGTAAGCTCCCAGAATGTGCCCGCTCTTGAGTTCTGAATAACGCTCGAGCTTCTTGTACCGATAAGCATTGCCTGCGGATACTCGCCCGAACCCATTGCTGCTGTAATTTTTTCATCATAGTTTGATGTCGGAATCCATGAGATATTAAGCTTTGAGCCTACAAACTCCTCCAAAGCCTGCACTACGGGGCTGTCCGCAGCGGCTGAGTCCGCATTGTATGCCTTTGTCATAATTGAAATCTCGGGATTGTCAGGATCAATTGATGATGAGCCGCCTCCGCAGCCTGCCAAAGCTCCTGTAAGCATCATTGCCGTCAATGAAGTTGCAAGAACCTTTTTCCATGTGTTTGTCATGTATTTTTCCTCCTTAAATTAAAATACTTTTTTATTTTGCAAATCAGACGGATTTCAAAAGAAATCCGCTGATTTATTCATAATTTTATTAACCCTTTATAGCTCCAACCATAACGCCGGCTGCGAAATACTTCTGAAGGAACGGATAAACGATAAGAATCGGAACCGTACCTACAACGATAACCGCCATCTTTAGGGTATCCGACGGAATCAAAGCGTTCGGGTCAGTCTGTGTTTCCTGTGACTGCATTACTATATTTCTAAGTACAAGCTGGAACGGATACTTATTCTGATCGTTTAGATACAATAAAGCTCCGAAGTAGTCGTTCCAGTGACCAACGGCGTAGAACAAGCCGAAGGTTGCAAGACAGGGAAGCGACAACGGAAGAGCAATTTTTGCGAATATGCCTATATCGCTGCAGCCGTCAATCGAAGCGGCTTCCTCAAGTTCGGCGGGAAGCTCCATAAAGAAGTTTCTTACAATAAGCATATTGTACGCGCTGATTGCACCGGGAAGAATAAGCGCTGCGTATGAATCGTACATACCCAAGCCCTTAACAACCAAGAACAGAGGAATCATACCGCCACTGAATACCATGGTAAAGAGAACCATGTTTAAAAGCGGCTTCTTGCCGATAAGATTTTTTCTCGATAGGCCGTAAGCCATCGTGGTTGTAAAGAACAGGTTAACCAATGTACCTATTACCGTTACACAAATCGAGATAGCCAATGAACGGAATACCTTGCCGCCCATATCGGACATATCGAAAATTCTTGTATAAGCGTCCAAAGTAGGTTCATCCGGAATCAAGAACATAGGTCTTGTCTGTATCTCGTACTCTGTTGCAAACGAAGCGGCTATAACGTAAATAAACGGGACAACCATGACAACAGCAAGAATCGTCAGTAACGCGTAAATAACTATATCGCCTACAAGATCGCCGATACTTCTTCTTTTAATACTAATCATCTGATTTCACTCCCCTCTCATTAGAACAAGCCGTCCTGACCGGCCCTTTTAGCAAGGCGGTTAGCCGTCTGGATACAAATAATACTGATTATCGATTTAAACAGACCAACTGCGGTTGAATATCCGTAGTTACCTTGGACTCTACCTATCTGATAAACATAGGTATCGAAGGTTTCGGACGTTGTTCTGTTAAGGTTATTCTGCATAAGGATAATTTGCTCAAAGCCTGTATCAAGCACGCTGCCCATTCGCAGGATAAACATGGTTACTATGGTACCTAAAATTGCAGGGAATGTTATGTAAACCAACTGTTGGAAACGGTTAGCACCGTCCACGATAGCAGCCTCGTACTGCTCTACGTCAACACCGGCAAGAGCCGCCAGGAAGATAATGGTACCCCAACCTGTTTCCTTCCAGATTGACTGGAACAACAAAATCCAATAAATCGCTATAGGACTTTCAAGCATATTAATGCCCTTACCCGTAACAGACTTAATGATTTCGTACAACGCGCCGCCCTGATAGCCTTCCATTGAAGGAGTCTTCAAAAGCATGAAGGTTATAGATGCGATGACAACCATTGACACGAAGTGCGGTACGTATACAAGTGTCTGCAAGAACTTCTTATACCACTGTACCTTGATTTCGTTAAGAAGCAAGGCAAGGATAATCGGAAGTGGGAAATAGAAGATTAGGTTCATGAATGAAATAATCAACGTATTTCTCAACAGCTGCAGGAAGCTTGAGTCCGTAAAGAACGACAGGAAGTTGTCAAATCCAACCCAGTTGTTTACGATATTCGCGAAGAACGGAATACCTGCATAATAGTTTTCGAAGGCAATTAAAACGCCCCACATAGGAACAATTTTAAAGACGATAAAGTAAAGGAAACCGGGAAGCAGCAGTAAATACATCCACTTGTCTCTCTTAATTTGCGTCCATCTTTTTGTTTTCGCTGCGGCCTTTTGTTCCGGAGTAAGCGCAGCTTTTTGAGCTTTGGCCATAAGTAAACCTCCCTAATATAATTAATACGTTCTTTAAGCGTTTTGCAACCGGCAAAACTCTCTACTCCTTTTGCAAATTGCACAAACATTTAAAGATGATATATACATTATAGTACATATT
>JAJBTG010000049.1:4831-10436 GCA_020860985.1 Oscillospiraceae bacterium | reverse complement strand
CCGAAAGCTGAATAAACTAATGAAAATCCCGTTCGTTACAACCGCGCATTGGGGGTTTAATACCGGGTACGGACTTAAATATATAACCGATTGGGGCGAAAAGGTTGTCGCGGTATCGGAGGATATAAAGACATATTTAATGGATAATTACAAGGTTCCGGCGGGCGACATCAGAGTTACAATAAACGGAATAGATACGGAAAAGTTTTCTCCGAAAACCGACAAGACAGAAATCATGGAGGAGCTTGAAATTGAAAATGACGAAAGCGTAATAACATATGTGAGCCGTTTGGACGAGTCGCGCAGTCTTGTTGCAAAGCAGCTGATAGAAGCTTCTCTGCGGTTTGACGCGCAGATACCCAAGCTGAAAATAATTATTGTCGGCGCGGGTGATGATTTTGAAAATGTAAAGGCGATGGCGGAGGAGGCAAACTCCAAAATAGGACGAAAGGCGATAATTCTGACGGGCGCGAGAATGGATATAAATAAGCTTATCGCACCGTGCGAGCTGTTTGTCGGAGTGAGCCGCGCCGCGCTTGAGGCGATGTCCGCCGAGAAACCGGTTGTTATTGCGGGAAATGAAGGCTATATCGGACTTTTTGATAGGTCAAAGCTGCAAATAGGAATAGATACCAATTTCTGTTGCAGAGGCTGCGAGGAATCCTCGGCGTCGCTTCTTGAACGCGACATTCTGAAATTCTTTGCAATGAGTGCGGAGGAGAGGAATGAGTTGGGAGAGTACGGACGCGAGCTTATAAAGCGCGAATATTCCGTTTCGCGCATGGCGGACGACAGCATAAAGGTCTACGATTGGGTAACGGCAAAGCACGATGAAATATTGATTTCCGGCTATTACGGATTTAAGAACAGCGGCGACGACGCACTTTTGCTTTCAATAATCCATGATTTGAAAAAGAATAAGGAGAGTCCGAATATCGTGGTTTTAAGCGCTAATCCCAAGGAAAACAACAGGGGGTACCGCGTTAAATCGATAAATCGTGTAAATCCGATTGCAATCCTGAAGCACATAAAAAGGGCGGATATGCTCATTTCGGGCGGGGGAACCCTTATTCAGGACAGCACAAGCACAAAATCGCTGTGGTATTATCTTGCGGTGATAGCGCTTGCGAAGAAAAAGGGTCTTAAGGTAATGCTATATTCAAACGGAATAGGTCCGTTGAGAAGGGAACGAAACGCTGAACGCACGCGCAGGATTATAAATAAGGTGGATTTAATAACACTCAGGGATGAAAAATCGTATAAGGTGCTGAAGCAAATTGGGGTAACGAAACCAAAAACATTGGTTACCGCCGACCCGGCGCTTGACCTTGAGGGTGCGGACGCTAAGCGCGGAACGGAGCTTCTTAAGAGTATGGGAGTGCCGACCGATAAATCCCTGCTCGGGATTTCGGTAAGGCGCTGGAGCCAGTTAAAGCCCGGCTTTGAGGAAACGGTTGCCCGCGCTTGCGATTACGCTGTGGCAAAGTACGGATTTTATCCGGTATTTTTGCCGATGCAGGCAAGCAAGGATTTAAATATTTCGCAGAATATAATGCGGAAAATGAATAGTGAGGCGTCAATAATAGACAGCAATCAATCCGTAACTGATATGCTTTCGATTGTAAAATGTATGAATATGTGTATCGGAATGAGATTGCATATGCTTATATATTCCGCGATAAACGCTGTTCCGCTTATCGGACTTGTCTACGATCCAAAGATAAGCAGCTTTATGGAATACACGCATCAGAACCTTCATTTGGATATAGATGGAATGACGGCGGACGAGCTTAAAGCTATGATTGACAAATGCGTTATAGAATATGATGAAATAAAGGACGATTTGGCGGATAATTACAAGATATTAAAGGAAAAGGCAGCTGAAAACGGAAAACTCGCGATGGAGCTTTACGAAAAAGGAAGTGTTAATCTTGAATAAGAATAAGATGCTTTTTACCGCCGGCTTTATGGCAATGGCGACGCTGCTTTCAAAGGCACTCGGACTTGTACGCAATTCCATGCTGACAGCGTATTTCGGCTCCGGAATGGAATCGGATGCGTTTCTCACTGCGTCGACATTGCCGACCACGCTTTTTGATATTGTAATCGGCGGAGTAATTTCGGCTTCGTTCATACCGGTGTTCAACAGCATAATGTCGAAGCGCGGCAAGGACGACGCGATGAAATTCCTCAATAAATTTGTAACCCTTATACTGTGCATATCGGCGCTTATAGCGATACTGGGAATAGTTTTCAGCGGACCGCTGGTATCAATTCAAACGAATTATGACGGCGATAAGCACGCGCTTGCGGCGAGGCTCACGGCGATAATGTTCCCGATGATAATATTTACGGGACTTGCGTTTTCGTTTGGGGGACTGCTTCAATCCTTTGGGGAGTATACAATTCCGTCGCTGATAAGCCTTGTGTCGAATTTGGCGATAATATTGTATTATATCCTGTTCGGAAAAAGGTTCGGAATATACGGACTTGCGGTGACGATGGTTATAGCGTGGGGTCTGCAATTCCTGATACAGGTTCCGTGGATACGGAAATTCGGAGTTAAGTTTCGGTTTGATTTCAGATTCAGGGATTCAGGAATCAAGGAAATGCTTTCTCTTGCCGGTCCGATGCTGATTGCTACGTGGGTGCAGCCGCTATACTCCATTGTTAATCAGCGCTTTGCCTCCAATATCGATTCGGCGGTGACATATATACAGCAGTCCTATCAGCTGTATATAATGGTTGTGGGAGTGTTTAGCTTCGTTGTGACAAATTTGATTTTCCCGAAGCTTGCCCAAGCTGTCGCGCGGGACGATATGAGCGAGGCGAAAAGCCTTACCGTAAGCTCAATACGCATGATTGTCCTGGTTATAGCGCCGCTGATGGCGGGATGTATGATTTTGTCAAAACCGATTTCCTCCATAATTTACGGTTACGGAAAAATGGACGAGGCGGGAGTTGAAGCGATAAGCATTCTGCTCAAATTCTATTCTGTCGGAATGCTCGGGCTTGGATTAAACGAGATTTTGTCGAAGGCGTTTTTCTCGCTTCATGACAGCAAAACGCCTATGCGAAACTCCGTTATAAGCATGGTAGTGAATATAGTTTTGGCGTATATTCTGTATAATTTTATGTCAACGAACGGATTGGCGCTCGCGGCGGCGTGCGGCTCTATAATAAACGCGGCGCTGAATTGGTTCTGTATGGTGAGAAAATATCCGGATATGATTAAAAGACCGGATATTATAAATATGTTAAAATCCGTTTTAGCGGCTGTTGTTATGGGTATTGTCGTATATTTGATATACGGTTTTATCGGCGGACGCTTCGACGGTTTAATCGGTAATATTATAACCTGCGCGGTATGCGGGGTTTCCGGAGTTATCGTGTACGCGGCGGTTTCTTATATTATCGGGGTAAAGGAAATCAAAATGTTTGCAAGAAAAGGAGTGAGTGAATGAACAGCCTAATACTAACCTCATTGGCATCGTTTTGCAAAGGCTTCGCGGCATTGTTCAAAAAAAGCGGAGTTTACGCGCTGTTTATGAAAATTTACGGAGCTGTTTCCCGCTCGTGGAACAACAGCGCGATAGTGCGATGGCTGCGGAAGGATGAACGCAGCGAGGTAATGTCAAGCGCGGCGGGAAAAATTTTCGGAAGTCCGTTTGTGTTTATGGATTTTTTGAAAAGGAAGCTCGGCGGCTTTATCGAAACAAATATAAAAAGCAGCTTTATATGCGAGTGGTCGCGTATGTATGTGCAGAACTTTATGGCGGTGAATTCGAAGTTTTTCGGAATAATGCTGCTGTGCGCTTCGGTCGGATATACGGCGGTCATATTTTTGAGAACGGGTTCGTTTTCAAAAATCGTTTTGGATGCCGCTGTTGTCGGAGCGATTGCTTGGCTTATTAATTACAATCTTATGGTATTTTTAAATACGAGTAAGGTCGTGGACTTTATAAAAAACGCGGCGGGATTTAAGAAGCTTGATTTTGAATTTTATAATGAGCGATATACAAGGGGAGCGGGCAGACTTCTTATAGCCGCGGCGGTCGGACTTCTGACGGGAGCGGTTATGAGCGTATCGGCTTTATACGGAGCGGCGGTGCCGTTTGCGTTATTCGGTATATTGATTGTTATGTACGCGCCGATTACGGGCGTTTTCGTGTCAATGTTTCTCGCGCCGTTTGTGCCTACGATGATGCTTGCGGGTATGTGCATATGGACAATGCTCTCGCTTGCCGTGAAGTCGCTTACGGATAAGAGCTTTAAGTGGAGATTTGACGGTGTGGGACTCGGAATAATGCTCCTGCTGACAATCCTATTCATTTCGTCGGCAATGTCGTTCGCAAGGCTGGGCAGCCTAAAGGTATGGGCGATGTATTTCGTGTTCCTCAACTACTATTTTGTAATAATAAATACCGTAAAAACAAAGGAACAGTTATATGCGCTTTTAAAAGTGTTTGTTATTTCGGCGGCGTTTGTCGCGTTATACGGACTGTTGCAGTATATATTCGGTTGGACCACCTCAAACGCATGGATTGATGAAGCCATGTTTGAGGATTCAACCATGAGAGTGTATTCAACATTGGGGAACCCGAATGTTTTGGGCGAATACCTGCTTTTGGTATTACCGCCGGCGGCGGTTTACGTGCTCAAATATAAATTCAGGGAGCTTCCGAAATATGTCTACGCGGCGATATTTTTACTGTTGGCGGTATGCCTGATATTAACGCAATCGCGCGGATGCTGGATAGGGTTTATGCTCAGCGTGTTCATTTTTGTCACGTTCTATGAGGGCAAGGTTTGGGGGATTATCCCGATTCTTCTGTGCATATTGCCCTTCGTTGTTCCGGAAACGATTGTTGACAGGATATTGAGTATCGGCAATATGGAGGACTCATCAACGTCATACCGCGTATATATCTGGATGGGAACGCTCGGATTACTGAAATTCTTCTGGATTGGCGGAATAGGAATGGGCGAGCAGGCGTTTGCTAAGGTATATCCGTTTTTCTCGTATAACGCGATAGTCGCGCCCCATTCGCATAACACATTCCTACAGCTTACGGTTGAAGCGGGAATTGGCGCGCTGATCGTGTTTATAGTGACAAACATTGTATTTGCAAAGAAAATGTCAGACACGTACAGACTCGGAGAGAAAAAGAGTATGGATTCGGCGATGTCGCTTGCGATTGCGAGCGGAGTAATCGGATTTCTTGCGCAGAGTATGTTCGACTATACATTCTATAATTACAGAGTAATGGCGGTCATGTTTATGGTACTTGGCGCGGGAATGGCTCTTTACCACTTAAAGAGGGAGGAGATTGCTTGAAAACAAAAATAATCGAGGTTTCCTCCGATACAAACATAGGCGGCGCCGGCAAATGTCTGCTTACACTTCTCGAAAATTTTGACTATGATAAATTTGAGGTCAGCGTAATTCTTCCGAAAAACAGCCTGCTAAAGCCGCATATTGACGCGATGAACATACCCGTAACAGAGGTTGACGGCATAGCGGATAAGTCGCTTGATTGGGGCGCGGTAGGGAAGCTTCGGAAAATCTTTAAAGCGGAGAAGCCCGCGCTTGTTCATACTCACG
>JAJBTG010000049.1:4486-4821 GCA_020860985.1 Oscillospiraceae bacterium | reverse complement strand
AAGAGGCGAAACGGCGCGGCTAACAATTATCTTTCGGCCGGAATAATAGCGGTCGCGGAGGCGGCTAAGGATAATCTCACCGACACGGGAGTCAGCGATAAAAAGATTACCGTTATTTTAAACGGTGTGGACGGATTGGCTCCGGCAACCACGTCCGAAAAGGCGGAAATAAAAAAACGCTTCGGACTTGCGGACGGCGAGAAAGCCGTTTCAATAGTGGCGCGTTTGGAGGATATTAAAGGACATGATTACTTTATCGAAGCGGCGGACGAGCTTTTGAAAAAGGGCGTAAACGCAAAGTTTTTCATTGCGGGAACAGGCTCCTATGAGGAGCA
>JAJBTG010000049.1:0-4476 GCA_020860985.1 Oscillospiraceae bacterium | reverse complement strand
GAGGAGCATTTAAAAGCGAAGGTCAAATCTCTCGGGCGCGGCGATAACATAATATTTACAGGATTCATTTCCGATGTTGATAAGCTGATGAATATCACGGATATTCAGGTCAACGCGTCGTTCGGAACGGAGGCTACAAGTCTTGCGCTTCTTGAGGGCATGAGCCTTGGAATACCGGCGGTGGTTTCGGATTTCGGCGGCAATCCGGGAGTTATCAAGTCCGGTAAAAACGGATTTGTTGTCCCGAAGCAAAATTCACACGCGCTTGCGGAGGGTATAGAAAAGCTGCTGACGGACGAAAAGCTTTACAGCGAATTGTCCGAGGGTTCAAAGAATATTTTCAAGGAAACCTTTACAGCTGAGGCTATGACAAGAAACACTGAAAATTTATATATAAACACAATAAAGGGAGGTAAATAAACATGGCGGAAAAGAAAGTAAAATTCACTGTGATTGACGTGCTGATTATACTGATTGTAATCGCGGTAATCGCGGTAGGAGCGGTGAAGCTCGCACCGTCGCTTTTTAACGGAGCGGATAAGGAAAAGGTTGAGTTTACCGTATTGATTACGGGTAAGGATGAGGAATTTGCGGATGCGATGAAAGTAGGCGACAGAGCAACGCTGAGCCTTACCGAAAAGGACGGCGGAGAAATTGTCAATGTTGAAACGCAGGTTGCGGAAATGATGGTTTTTGACAGCATCGACGGTTCATATAAAATACAGCAGATTGACAATAAGGTTGACATTTATGTAACAATCGAGGCTGATGTCAAGGTTACCGATTTATCGGTTAAGACGGGCGATACGGATATAAGAGTGGGCGAGGATATTCCGGTACGCGGCAAGGGTTACGCAACATCGGGATATATAATCGCGGTCAACGAAAGTCAGGAGGGATAATTGCTATGATATTGGATAAGAACGGAAAAATCGGCGGTAAGGTAAGTATTATCGATATTGGCGTAATTCTTATTGTACTTATTGTAATAATCGGAATATTTGCGAGATTTGGAAACAGCATGACAGCGGCGGTTAAATCAAATGAAAAGTTTGAATATACCGTTAAGGTTACCGGAGTAAGAGAATATACGATTGACGCGCTGAACAAAAAAGGAAAAATTACTGATAAAAACAGTAAAATGGATTTGGGAGAAATCACCGATGTTGAAATTGTTCCGACGGAATTTCAGTCCACTACAGCCACGGGTGAAATCGTGCTTACCGATTTGCCGGAAAGATATACCTGCTATGTTACGATTGTAGCAACAGGCAAGGAGTCGGACGACAGCTATATCATGGACGACAGCTCGGAGCTTTCAGTAGGAAGAACGATTGATATTATATCAAAATATGTAAGAACCTCCGGCGAGATTATGAGCGTTAAGGTAGTTGAATAATGGTACTTGAAGAAAAAATTTTTAAATGTTTTATCGCTGTTGACAGATTATGTCCGCAGCTTCAGCCGCATCGCAGAATTTGCGATGCGGCTTTTTGTATTGTCGGTGCGTTTTTTACTGTTCCGAACGGCGAAATCGCGGACGCACCCGCCGTGCGGCGGACGCGGACAGTACGGACAAATGTAATATCGGATGGTGAGCCGACGTTAAACAATCACAACCGGTTTTGAAATTCCGCCGTTATCGCTGTTACTGCTGCTATGGATAATAACCGCGATTTCACATTTGCCGCAGTTATCGATGGGAATTGTGATTTTGCGTCCCCATTGACAATCTCCGCTGAATTTTTCCTCACCGTTTATATGAATTTCAACTTCATTTCCCGTGACTTCTTTAAAAACTAATGTACTCTCATTGCCGGTTATATCGACAGACGTTTTATAGAGCGCGTAGCCGGAAACATCGTTAAATATGCTGTCAAAGCCGTTGCCGACAGAAGCAATGCCCCATGTGTTCATGTCGTGGTCCTCTATTTTCACATACGGGTCAGGACGCGTATCGGACAGCGCTACGGTTTGACGCCATGTTGAAATATATTTTTCATTCACCGAAGCAATGAAATTCATTTTAGTGTCCCCACACTTTACAGGGACACTAAAATTTACGGGGTTAATTCCGTCCGACGCGGCTGTCAGCGTTACCGAGTCTGCTCTGTCCGTTTGACGAACTATTACCTGGCATAATCCGTTAAATAAACGGCGGGATTCGGATTTATCCGCTTCATGCGAATTAGGATCGCCGTTGCCGACGCCTATTATCACGCCGCCCTCGCATGAAAAATTAATTAAATTATCCGCGTTGGGGACAGTAAAACCGTTTTTGTCAATACCAGCTATATTGAACGCTACAGCGTCGTCGCACCCGTCAAGGACAAAATCCGACGACGGAGCTATTGAAAGGGATGTAAGCTTACCGGAGGTTGTCACGCTGTCCTCACACACGGGCAGTCCTTTTTTGAAGCCGACAACTTTTAGTGTCCCCGATTCAAAGGGGACAATCCAATCAGTCATGTCATATTTATCCACGCTCTTTTTGCCGAGAGATTTGTCATTCAGGAACAACTCCGCTTCCTCACAGTTTGTATACGGCATAACGCGTACTGTTTCGCCCATGCTCCAATTCCAGTGGGGGAGAAGATGAATCATCGGATCATCGGTAAAAAATGCCTTGTTGAGATAGAATGCGTCTTTTTTAAATCCGCAGGTGTCCATGATTCCGAACTGGGTTCAGAATGAAGGACACTCAAAAGGTTTCGGTTCTCCGCGATAATCAAAGCCGGTCCAGATGAACATACCGAGAATGTGGGGGCGAGTGTCAATTTGCTTAAAACCGTCGCGGTAGGTATTGCCCCATGAGGCGGCTTCGCTGTCATAGCAGTCGATGACATGCTCTTCAAAATCGGTTTTATATACTCCGCGCGTCTGAAACGCGCTGTCGTTTTCACTGCCAATCATCGGCATTTTCGGATATTTTTTGCGAAAATCATCATAGGCGAAGGTGTTATAATTAAGACCGGTAATGTCAAGCAGGTCACACGCGCCGCCGTCGGTGGTGATGCCGGTATTCATAGCTCCGAGCGTAAAGCGGGTATTGTCGAGCTTTTTAATTTCACTCTGAAGCCGCGCGGCAATTTTTCTTCCGGTCGGCGTACCTTGCAGAGGCTCCTCATTGAAGATTGAGTACATAATTACCGAGGGATGATTTCTGTCGCGCATAACCATGTCGCAAACCTGCTTTATGCCGTCGGGAGAGGAGTTGAAATTCCTGTTCTCATCCATAACAAGCAAGCCGTATTTATCGCAGTAATCGAGGATTTCCGACGAGGGATTGCCGTGCGCACAGCGGTAGGCGTTTGAGCCCATTTCCTTCAAAAGCTTTATTCTGTATTCGTTTATCGAATCGGGTACGGCAACTCCGACTCCGGCATGGTCCTGATGATTGCAGGTGCCGTATAGGGTAACGCGTCTGCCGTTTAGGAAAAATCCGTTGTCGCAGTCAATGGAAATTGTTCTGAAGCCGAATTTGTTTTCGACCGAATCGACTAATTCATCATTTTCGTAAAGCTCGCTTAACATAGTATAAAGGTTGGGCGAATCTATATCCCATATGTACGGACTGTAAGTAAGTAAGCTTTGATTCATTTCCGCTTCGGAGCCGCCCTTGACCGTGAATACAGTTTCAGCTTTGCCGACGGTGTTGTCCCCGCTGTCGATAATGTGGGAAATCAGCTTGAAGCTTTTATCCTCGTATGAGGAATTTTCTATAGTGGTGTCGGTAAGCGCGTCCCATACGTCCGCGGTTTTCTTTTCGGGGTGAATAAACACGCCGCAATGCTTAATGTGAAGCGGATTTTTTTTGTAAAGATTGACATGACGGTAAATTCCCGCGCCCTCATACCACCAGCCTTCTATGGCGGTTGCATCGACGAATACCGCAAGCTCGTTTATCTGCTCACCGTAGACCGCCATATCGGTGACGTCAACTGTGAAGGAGTTGTAGCCGCAGAAATTTCTGCCGACAACCGAGCCGTTCATATGAATTACCGAGTGGGTTGCGATGCCGCCGAATTCGATGAGTATTTGCTTGTTCCTATCGGATTCGTCAAGGCGAAAGCGTTTCTTATACCAACCTTTTCCGCGCTTTTTGTAGCCGTTTGACGGTCCCCACTTTTCCTCAAATTTATTGTAGACCGCCCAGTCGTGCGGGAGATTGACGTTTTCCCATGAATCCGTATTAAAGTCCGGCGACGCGGCTCCTATAGCTCCGCCCGCCTTCGCCGCCATATAGCACGCCGTATGTCCGTTGATTTCCGGAGCGGGAATATCGCCGTTAAAAAATTTCCAATCTCTGTCCAAACTAAATTTTTCCATATTTGCCTCCTAATGTAAAGTTGTCCGATTAAATAAACGCTTCGGTATTTTGCGTGAATTTTTTTCTAATATGATTATACATGAATTTGCCCGTAAATTCAATATTGATTTTAGAACTAAAAGTAAGATGTTCCCACACCTATATAG
>JAJBTG010000141.1:7331-10626 GCA_020860985.1 Oscillospiraceae bacterium | reverse complement strand
AATGCGTCAATGTATGGATTCGGAAAATCTGCACCGCAGATTAAAAAGAATAATCGGTCAAATACAAGCAATCGACAGAATGATAGACGAGGACATTCCCTGCGAGGATATTCTTTCGCAAATCAATGCCGCAAAATCCGCGCTGCACGGCTGCGGCAAGGTTGTACTTGAAGGACATATCAAGCACTGCGTCAGGGACGGTATCGAACACGGCGACGCGGACAAGACAATCGCGGACTTTACAAAAGCCGTCGAACGCTTCGCCAATATGGGATAAATGATATAACTATTATACAAAAACATAACGATAATTTTGTGAAAACGGCTGAATTTCGGTCATTTTCTTTTTGTTCTCTTGACAAACATATACCCCTATATGTATAATATACTCATACCCCAATAGGTATAATTTATGTGGGAGGCTTTTTATGAAGTATTTTACACAAAAATTAGAGCATTTATTAGAGCTTGGCGGAGTGAAAAAAGATATAACGCTGCTCGTAATTTCGGGAATTTCGCTTATATTGAGCTTGGCGAATTTAAATCCGTTCCCCTTTGACATCGCTTGGATTTCAATTATTCTTTGCGGCATACCGATAGTTATGGAGGCTATCATAGGACTTATCACCGCCTTTGACATCAAAGCGGACGTGCTTGTATCTTTGGCACTTGTTGCGTCTGTTTGTATCGGCGAGGATTTTGCCGCCGGTGAGGTGGCGTTTATTATGGCACTCGGAGGGCTTCTTGAAGAGCTTACCGTATCAAAGGCTCGCGCGGGTATTGAAAAGCTCGTACATTTAACGCCACAGACAGCGAGGGTTATCATTGACGGAAACGAAAAAATCATTCCTGCGGAGCAGGTGGAAGTCGGTGCGGTTTTGCGCGTTTTGCCGGGTGAAACAATCCCCGTGGACGGAATTATAACTGACGGTGAAACCTCGGTCAATCAAGCGGTTATGACGGGTGAATCACTGCCTGTTGATAAATCCGTCGGTGATGAGGTGTCAAGCGGCACGGTCAATCAATTCGGTGCGTTTGAAATGCGTGCGACCAAAGTCGGTGAGGACAGCTCCGTTCAGCGTATGATACGGCTTGTTCAATCGGCTGACGCTGGCAAAGCTAAGATTGTTGGCATTGCCGACCGTTGGGCAACGTGGATTGTGGTAATCGCATTTTCCGCCGCCGCGCTTACTTGGCTTATCAGCGGTGAAATTATCCGCGCCGTTACAATACTTGTTGTGTTCTGTCCGTGCGCGTTGGTACTTGCCACACCCACGGCGATTATGGCGGCAATAGGCAACGCCGCAAAGCACGGATTTCTTGTACGCGAGGGTGACGCTCTCGAACGCCTCGCCGGTGTTACAAAGATAACATTCGACAAAACGGGAACGCTGACCTACGGAACGCCGGAGGTGGTAAAAACGGTCGCAGTTAAGCCTGATATATCCTCGGAAGAAATATTCGATTTATGCGCGGCAGTTGAGCAGCTTTCGGAGCATCCGCTCGGCAAGGCGGTCGTTCGTTCGTATCGGCGAACAGTCGGAAAAACAATCACGGCTTGTGATGATTTCAAAATGATACCGGGGCGCGGAGTGTGCGCGAACGTAAACGGCGCGGCAATTTTGGCGGGAAACCGTGAAATGCTTGAAGAAAATAATATTTCAATTTCACAGTCAATTATGACAGAAACGGAACGCTTTTCGGAACAGGGCTGTACCTTGATTTATATTTCCGCAAACGGAAAAACGGCGGGATATGTGGTTCTTTCCGACACCGTAAGAAAAGAAAGCCGCGCTATGATTGACGAGCTTAAATCACTCGGTGTTCAGCCCGTTTTGCTCACGGGCGACAACATCCGCGCCGCGTCCGCTATCGCTAAACAGCTTCATATTGACAAGGTTTTCGCAGAATGTTTACCGGAGGATAAGCTGAAACGGATTGACGCTTATCAATCGTGCGGCGAATCTGTATGCATGATTGGCGATGGAGTAAACGACGCACCCGCGCTAAAAAAGGCGAATGTCGGCATAGCTATGGGCGGCATGGGAAGTGATATAGCTGTGGACGCAGCGGACATCGCTCTCTCGGACGATGAGGTAAAGGAGCTACCGCACTTGGTGGCACTTTCCAAAAGAATGATGACAACGATTAAGCTTAACATGACGTTTTCCATGACGCTTAACTTTGTCGCAATCGTGCTTGCGATAATCGGCACATTAAATCCGATAGTTGGCGCACTTGTACATAATGCCGGTTCGGTTTTGGTAATTATCAATTCGGCAACACTGCTGAATTGGAAAAGAAAAATCAAGTGAATGGAGGGAAAAATAATGGTTGTTAGTATTATCGGTGCGGTTATAGGAGCTATGGTTGCGGCATTTGGTCTGTACT
Source organism: Oscillospiraceae bacterium (assembly GCA_020860985.1). Taxonomy (GTDB): domain Bacteria; phylum Bacillota; class Clostridia; order UBA1381; family UBA1381; genus JALEPO01. The sequence continues at coordinate 8,235 of JAJBTG010000141.1, read as the reverse complement.
ACCTTGTTAAGGAATGGAAAGACCCCGAATCGAAAAAAATTTACGGCATCACAACCGCTATTGGCGCAGTGATTTTCGTTGCTATGCTTATAAAGCTATTGGTTGAGCTGCTGTAGACAGTGAATTACAGATACAAGCATAGCAAAGGGATGGGCATTGACTCTTGTTACTATCCCGACACTCCCGCAGTTGACAATGTGTATTTTAACAGGGCGCGGAAGCTGCTGTTGGAGGCGGTCAGGGATTAACCAAGAACTACATCACAAAAGCAACGTGTCGGAATACGGTGCGCTGCTTTTATTTTCTTTCGACGAGTATGCCATTTCAATCAATACATCAAGGCGAATTGTATTTTTTCCTAAGTTTGTGATATAACGCCCACCTAAATATCGTATTTTTAAATTCATAGTCGTTATCCTCACACGATTTGACACAAATGTTTTTCGACTTGAAACCGTTTACGTTCTTTACTTTAAGTCCGTATTTGCCGACCGCCGTCATATTTTCAAGCGTAATATTTTCAATCGGCATTTCCGGCAAACCAACGATATATACGGCGTTTCCGGACTGTGTTTCAAGTGAGGTATTTTTTATCGAAATATTTCTTATTTTAGGAGTGGCGGCATTGACCTCTTTCGGTAAATCGGCGCGAAATTCAACACAGCTGTAAAACTGGTCTATATATACCGCTCCTCGAAACCATTCGCAGTCGTGAAGCTCATCCTTGTATTTTACAAGCGAGTTGTTTTCGTAATAAATATTCTCAATTATTCCGCCTCTGCCGCGCGGTGCTTTTATGCTTGCTATGCTATAGGTGTTTTCAAAGCAGCAGTCTTTCACGAAAACATTTTTGACTCCTCCCGACATTTCACTGCCGACAGCAACGCCAAATCCACATTTAAAA
>JAJBTG010000141.1:0-7321 GCA_020860985.1 Oscillospiraceae bacterium | reverse complement strand
TTCTATTAAGGAATTGATAATGCTTATATTTTTTGATGAGTCAATGTCAATTCCGTCACCGTTTATAATTCCGCTGTATCTGTCCCCGTTTTCATCAAATTTGGTATGTATTTTAACATTATCAACGCTTACACCGTCGCAGTATATGAAATGCAGACACCAAGCGGGCGATTGCCTTATTGTTATATCGGATATGGAAATATTTTTTCCGCTTCGTATGCAGACCGCTCTGCCGGGCTTTCCCGCGTTTTCTTCCATTTCCCTTTTTCTCAATTCCGCGCCGTTTGCGTTTATCGCGCCGTTTCCGGTTATTTTCAGGGTTTCAATGCTATCCGCTGTGTTTATAAGACTTGAATAGCACTCTGTTTCAAAACCCTCAAATCTGTATTTCATAATTGGGTAGTCAATGGTATCACCGTTTCCAAACAGCTCACCGTCAATGCGCAAGGTAATATTGCTTTTCAGATATAGTGCGCCTGTAATAAATCTGCCATCGGGCACATAAACAATTCCGCCATCAGAGCAGTTGTCAATCGCGCGCTGAATTGCGCGAGTATTTACCGCCGTGCGGTCACTTACGGCGCCAAAATCGGTAATATCAAAAATTTCTGTTTGCGGTTTACTCATTTTCATATCCTTTCGGTTTTAATCTTATTTGCGGCCTATACTCATAAATTATTCGCTTTGCTCCAAAGCACTAAGGTGCCTGTTTAGGGGCATCTCAATACTTGTTGATTTATCTTATTTTCCGCAGCTTACAATGTTGCCTAACATAATTATTCCGTCGATGACGAAGGTGTGAAAACGACAGAAGATATATTTACTCCGCCGCCCACAGGCCAAAAATAATACGTTATGCCCTGTGTAAGCTCGACCGTAAACTCACTGTATTCCTGCGACAGTAAGTCCGTACCGTTATAACCGATGTTTGTGCCTCCGGCTCCTTCCGTTCCGTATCTCAGCCACGAGGTTGTTCCGCTTCCTTTGTTATATGTATTTCGCAGCCGTATTTTAAGAGTGCCGTTGTATTCGGGAGTGTAAGTCATATATCTGTCGGCATCGGATATTTTGCCGTTCCACCAAATGCCGCCCTCACTTGTCGAGTTGCCGTTGGACGTATAGTAAACCGCATATCCGGGGTTTATATAATCGGCGGAAGTCCCGTAAATGGTCAAGTTACTTATAGTCGCGCTTGTACTCAGTGAACGCGCGTTTGCGAACAGGCTGAAATCATAGGTATATGTGTTTGTTTCCGCGTCATACGTATATGATGGGCTGTAATCCTCGGCAGGGGCTATCGCGCTTTCGGTTGTCACTCTTATACAAGAATACGCGCTTGTGTTGATTACTATATTATCGCCGTCCGTGCTATAGGTATAATCGCTTTCCTTTACCCATTCGCCGCCGTCATAGTAACCTGTTTCAACCGAGGAAATCCCATATTCGGATATGCCGGTAAGAGTAAATTCCGCATCGGCGGTAGTGGCAAGAACAATTTCCGTTTCGCTTGCTTCTATTGCCGTTCCCACGCCGTTATCCTCGCTTGTATATACAATCGGAATGGCACGTATCATTTTCTTGTCGGATTCACTGTTGTTTGACAATTCATTGAAGAATACCAGTTTATCACCGCCCGCGCCGTCGGCTTTTTTTGAGGCAAGATGTACCGCGATTTTGTTGAGCATTGCATTTGTTGTGCGTACCTCATCGGCATAATCGCCGCGTTCCTCCATAACGCCGTCTTTGTCGGTGTCTACATACATTCCGTAACCGTCCGGTCCGCAAAGCTCATACATATTGTAGAAGCTGCCGCCCGCGAGCGCTGCCATTGTAAGCACCGCCGAATTACTGTAGCTGCCGCCGTTTTCCATAATCATCGGCAGGTTATTACCGTATGAATAATTTATCGAACCGCCGGATGTCGATGTATAGGTATTTCCGAAGTTGAACATAACGCCCGTATCGGTGCTGTAGGGGTCATATCCGATAAAGTCAATACTCGTTCCCTCGTTTTCGCGCTTTTCCTCGTTGTACACGACAAGATTTGCGTCCGTGCCGCCGTAATTGTTTACGCGCGTCCATACGGAATAATCCGACTCCTTAACCGCCAAGCCGAGACTGTTTTCGTAATTCCACATTGTATCGTCCAGATAATCTTGGAGCGTACCGCCGTCGGCTATTATACTCTTGTATTTTGCCTCGCACACATCGCAGTGACAACGCTTGTTATAATGGTAATCGTCATTTGTGTGCGTTCTTGCCGTTGCGGGCTCATTTGTTATCTGACAGCCGACAACCGTATGATTGCCGCCGTTTGCTTGGTCATATTCCGCGATATGGTCGAACAATGCCTGTAATGATTCATATTCCTTTTCACGCAAAGCCTCATCATTTTTACACATAACGTAGGTATACGATGTCCCACGCGAGCGAAGCGGTGTTCCGTCCTCCGCAAGCGATTTTTGATAATTATTCATTACATAATACGGCACTCTGCTGTCCGATGTAACCTGACAGGTATCTATCGCAAACCATAGAATTTCGAGCTTTACTCCCGACTCCTCGGCATAGTCAATCATTTTATCAACGTATGTCCAATCGTACACATCATCGCGCGAAAGTACAAGCTGCGGCGAATTATATGACGTGTCCGCGCCGTTGTTTATCGAGAATGAGCCGCTGTCCGCCGTAATCTCAAAGCTTATCTCGCCGGCATCTATATGCTCGTTCACAAAGTCTGTAATGTCAAAATCATAATACGCGCTGTTGCTCATCGGGTCATAGGAGGGTAAGGTTCCTAAATCCGTTTTGTCACCGTTTTCATCAATCCCGTAGACGCGCGGGCTCGCCGAGGAAATCTCCGAAGCGTAAATTCGTATCTTTGCCGCCGCATAGGTTGTATAGGCGGTATCACTGTCACTTTCGAGCAAAGATAAAGAGATATTTTCGGAATTGCCCTCGTATTCAAAAGCATCCGCAAGCGGCTTCATATTTTCAACACTGTCCCACAAGAAAATTTTCGCGCCGTTTGTTATTTCATATTTCGGTGTTACGCTCTCATTTTCGGATATTTTCTGAATATCCGCATTCACGAGTACGCCATTGTTGTAATTGCATATAATGAGCGTGCCTGATAACTCAGATTCTATAAGATTGGCATCGCTGTCATATGAAATAATACCCTTTTCCGGTTCCGTTGTAGGTGTTTCTGCGGGCAAAGCGAAGGTCAAAACTACGGAGTCATCCGTACTTACGCTTAAAGATGTATCATCGCTTTCAATCTCCGCGTCAACCGCGGTATCGGGCTGAATATGCGCCCAATGTATTTGTGTGTTTACAACGGTAAAGCCATCCTCACCGGCTTGGTTAAACATATCCTCTATATTTTCGTCGGTATAGCCCCAGTTTGACGCGACCTTATCCGTGCGTATCTGTACGCCGTTATAGAAAAACGGCTCATCGTCGATATTAAGCGTTATTCTGTCATAGGTTTCGTATGATGTGTCAACATCCGAAATAATTTGCTCCTCGGCAAATTCAGCTGTGACGGTGACATCGGCATCGGGCATTTCAAAGGCTTTCAAGTATTTTATATTATAGCTTTCGCCGTTATACGAATATGTAAGAGTTTTTATTCTGTAGCCGTCATCGGGTATTACCGCAAGTGTTATTTTTGTTCCGCTTACGGCTTTATTGTCGGACTCCGCGCCACTCTCTATTGTAACGGCTCCATGTTCCGTATTCGAGGGCAGAGAAACAGTATAATACATCTTTTTCTCAAACACCGCGCTCACCTCTGTGTCGGCGGTCATTGTAAATGTGTATGTTTCGTCCGACACACTGTCCGTAACATTTTCGCCGCCTACCACAAGCGAGGACAGCTTATAGCCCGTATCGGGTGTCACGGTCAGGGTAACCTCTGTACCTCTGATAATTTTGCTGTTGTCGGATTGATTTGACACAATGCTTCCGTTTTCGGGATCGTTTATCGTTAGCTTTAAAATATTCGACGCGTCGAGAATCGTCGCCGTTGCCGCGCTGCTTACTTTTTCACCGTTAATCTGCGCAGTCACACTTATAACATCGCCCGCGTTCAGCGTCAAGCCGGTGAGCGTCCACTCCGTTCCGCTGACCTCTGCCGCCTGCGCCGTACCGCCGTTTATGGTAACAAATACCGCTGCACCCGACGGACAGGTTCCCGAAATTGACGTATCGGTTGAGCTTACGGGTTCGTTTATAGTCGGCGCGTTTGTTCGCGCTGTTATGCTGTCGCTTGCATAATACAGAGCGGTGACATTTACCTTTGAACTGTTGTATATGTATGAATACAACGCATATATATGTCCCGCTTCGACAGTAATTGTGCTTGTGACCGACGCGCTTGTCGTTTGGCTTGTAGTGGTTGAAGAGCCGGTTACGTTTTTATATAATGTTGATAGGTAACTGTTTGTAATTGTATCAAAATCGGTAGCATTGCCGAAATCATAACAATAAAATCTTCCGCTTTGACTGGTGCCGGCGCTCGGAAAATTCGTTGTGATATACAGCGTGCCGCTGTACACAGGCTTAATAAGAATATATCTTCCCGTGTCACTTACGCTTGTATATCCGCTTGAATCCGTTTCTTTAACGCTTGCGGCTGAAAAACATATTCCGCTTGACGTTATACTGTCGCCCGAGCCGAGCGATACGCGTATATCGGCGTAATCCTCATCAAACAAATCATATACCGTTTCCGCCGCGCCCTCGACATTTTCGCCGAACGTCCATACATATTTCCCAGCCTCCGCGTTTCCCGTAATGGGACTTTCCGCTGCGCTTACACAGGTTATTCCCGCAACAAGCATAGCTGCGGATAACAGAATACTTACAATTCTTTTCATAATGCGTCTCCTTTACAATAAAATTTCAGTGCGGAACGATCAAAAGTCCGTTCCTATAAATTTTCCTCTTAAATTATTGTAAAGAAAACCACGTCCAAATACAAGATAGTTTTGTGATATATCAGTCCCAAAAGTGATATATCATTTTCGGTGCTTTGCTCGGTAATCGCGCATCGTCATACCCGTGTACTTACGAAAAATTTTTTGAATGTATTTTGCATTGCTGTTGAAAAGCAGCGGTATATCCTCAATATGCCGGTCAGTATTTCGAAGTATGTCTTTTATCATATCAACCTTTAGCTTGTTGATATATTCCGTCAGTGTCATCCCCGTTTCTTCCTTAAACACTCTCCCCAAATGCTCACGGGTAACATAACGGTGCGCGGCAAGCTCGCTAGGCTTGACATTTTGATATATGTACTCTCGTATTTGGCGTATCGTTTGGTCAACAAGCATATTTTTACTGAAAATTTTCTTTTCCGGCATTCCGCAAAGTCTGAACATTGTTGTTACAAACACCTTAACCCTCCCCGTTAAGGCACTTTTTCTGCCCTGCATATTGCCGTAGTATTCCCGAATCATTTCCACAATGATGTCGCGAAGCTCAAAATTTTCATTATCAACACCTCGAATATACGCGTCGGTGCCGTTTACAAAATTCTCAAGCTGCGGAAATTCATCCGCAAATTGCTCCCAAGCACCGTTGAAAAAATCTCTTTCAAAGCAAATATAATGAATTTCAAAAACCGCTTCGTCACCGTGTTCGTTGTCCCTGACACATTCCAATGTCGCATCGGGATTTACCATAACAAAATCACCGCGCGATACGCGTACAGTATCGTTGCCTATAATCAGGGTTCCTTTTCCATATGCGATATAAGCCGCGACAATAAAGCACCTGCCGGCGGGGAAAAGGTTATCGCTTACCCATATATGCTCAATATATAATTTATAATCGTTTTTAAAGACGTTTTTAAATGTTCGTTTCAAATTCCTCACCGCCTAATTTCAGCTTTCTTATATCATATCATAAAATGACCTGAAATTCAACATTTAAGCCTACTCTTCTATGTGCGGTATAGGCAAATCCACAAAGCAAAGGCAACGATAAAACCTTGATTTTAAGGCTATGAGTATAACTTATATTACCTTGCAAATCTCAAGCTCCGCAAGGCTTGATTTTATGCGGTTTAATATGTCCTAATGCGTGACATATATCTCATAACAAAGTAATAGTGCGCAATAATGCCGCAAAAACGAGGATAGATGAAAAATATTTTAAGGTCTGGTAATACAACTATACCCTCATTCAATTTGCACATCCTAAAATCCGCATAAAACCTTGCTTTATTCGCTCCTAATGCGTGACATTTCGCGCTGTTTTCGCTTACGCTCCGCCGCTTGTCGGAGTGTTACGGCTTTTCTGCACCTGCCGCAATATTTGGCTCGGTTTGAACCGCCAATGAATTTATTGCCGCAAACCGCGCATCTGCGGCTGTTCTCGGATATGGCAAGCTCCGCGTACAGCTTTTTGTTATTCGGCAAAACCGCACCGCAAAACCAACGGCATAAAAGCGATAACGTTATCATCTGCGGACAGGGGCAGCCCAATATCAGGCATTCGCCGTTATCGTAATTACAGCACATTTTCTTGATAAGCGCGTTTATACTCCGCCGTTGCCCCGCGTCTGCTCGTCTGAATTTTAAATCACTCATAATCACGCACCGTCCCATACATATCGTACCGCACACGCGCACTGTAGTAATTGCTCATCGTAGACGGTGCGTTAAACATAACCGTAAGCAAATATTGTCTTATATTTCGGATTTTCGTTGTGTTTTCATTCAAGCAGTCAAGTGCGTAACATATGTGGTTGTAATTCAATTTCAGCAATTTAGATTTCACAGCTTCAGCCGGATAGTTCCGCACCCGCGGCTCGGATATATTTTCGCGACGAGCATACCGTTTCGGTCAATATATCGACAATCTCGTTAATTTTGTCTTTGGAGTAACTTTGCACGAGAACATCATATTCAATGTTTTGCTTAATAAGCTCCCTGTACTCGTACATATTTTCACTTCGTTCCTTTCTTTTTCGATTTCCAAATCCAAAGAATTTATTTTCAGGTTCTCGGATAGGAATAGATTGGATATTTAATACATCGGTATTTTGTAAATCTTTATTTGGTATATCTTTATTTAATTGCGTTGCCTTAGCCAATGTTGGATTTTGCTGTGTAGAAAAATCAAAACTACGAATAAAAAAAAAAAACTAGTCTTATTTATCCGCCGAATTTTCGTTTGCAGGACGTTCGCTCACTGTTTCGGCACGGCTATTGTCTTTGATGACAGAACCCGGCATTTCGTGAATTGTTTATTCGGCCGCGGTTAGCTGTCCCTTTTCGTTGCGAATGCGCGAGCGTGTTATGTAGCCACA
>JAJBTG010000011.1 GCA_020860985.1 Oscillospiraceae bacterium | reverse complement strand
GTGTTATATGCTATAATTTTTTAGTAAATATGATAAGTCAGTAAATTTTTGCAACATAATCGGAATTATGTTTTCAGACTCATTGCTATTTTCCTTAACACGCTCCGATGTGATTTTTCGCTTTCGAGCGTGTATATTTTTGTCGTATTGATGTTCGAGTGACCGAGGACGCTTGCAAGCTTTACGAGATTTTTCTCAACCGCGTAAAACATCCGCGCGAACAGGTGATGGAGGTTGTGCGGGAATACCTTTTTGTCTGATACGCCCGCTTTCTTGCAAAGAGATTTCATCTCGCGCCATATACTTGTGCGGTTAAGCGGTTTGCCGGTGCGGGTGATGAATATCGCACCGGATTTTATGCCGCGTGTTTTCGCGTACTTTAACAGCTTTTCGCAAGTGCGCCCTCTATTAAAATTGTGCGTGTTTTGCCTTTGTTTTTCACGATCGCTTCACGCGCTTTCGCCGCTTCGACCGTTATGTATTGCAGCTCCGATACGCGTATGCCTGTTCCCGCGAATGTCATCAGCATATGATACAGTCTGTCGTTGCCCTTTGCGGCGGTGAGTAGCCGCTTGTACTCCTCGGCGGTAAGTTCGCGCTCCTCGTCCGCAAATGTCTGCGCCTGTATTCGCTCGGCTTTAAGACGGCAATCGGCGCGGCGGATAAAATCAAAGAACCGATTAAGCGCCGCAATTGCCGTATTGACGCTTCTCGCCGCATGAGTTTCAAGCAAGGTTGACTTATACTCCATAGCCGCCGCTTTATCAAGCACCCGTTCGCCGAGCCATTCGGCAAACGCGCTAACATCCGCGATATACTTGCTCACGGTAGCGTCCGCCCGCTCCTCCTCTATAAGGTGTGTTCTGAAATTTTTGATTTCCGTTTCAGTGATAAACATATGAATAATCCTCCCATTTTTCTTATCCATAATTATACTAAAACTTATCATATTACAACACGATATTAGCGTGACGGGCGAAATATAGCAATACCGCATATCGACAAATATATCGCGGCGAATTTGTCAGATTGAGACAAAAAAACGGCGCATCCGAATGAATTTCTCACTCGAATGCGCCGTATTATCAATCGTACAATCCCGCTCTGTCGTTTACTACGAGTACCCTTAACAGCTCGTCCGTTAAGCCGAGCAGACCGTTTTCGTCGCCCTGAAGCAAGCCTTTGTTCATCAGCTTCTGCACGGTCGGTATTGCCCAGTCGGGCATATTTTCGTCTACGTAGTTGTAAATCATCTTGTTTTCCAATGCGTTTACGCGCTCGTTCAGTTCCTCGTATTGTGTCATGGTTAAATCCTCGCTTTCATAGTTTTCCAAAATACTGTAGTCCGGGGTACAAAACTTTGTGCCAGACAGGTTACTGTTGTAATAGCCCTTTGCGCAAACTGCGCCGCCGTTCGCTATTACGCTTGTGCCGCTTGATGTGTTGCCCTCGATTGTGGCGCAGTAATCGCCGCTCAAGCTTGTGACACTGCCCGTGTGGGTAAATGTGCCGCTTGATGAGCTGTAAAAAATCACGATGTCGCCCACTGTCGGATTTGCGTTTTTCGTGAACAAATTGCCGAGCGTCGGACAATACACATACGGATAATGCTTCAATAACTTTTCTGCATATTCTTTGCCGAACGCCTGCACAAAGCACCACGTCACAAAACATGCGCACCACGGCTGACCTTGATATGACGGATAGATGTCCGCCCAATACTTGGTGTAATTTGCGCTGCCCGCGTTTGCGGTCTTGTCGTAAAGATTGCTGTTGCTCGCCTTTTCAAGATAGCCGACCTCGTCCTTTGCTATTTCGATAAGGCTGTTAATCGCTTGTTCTTTCGTCATACGTCCTCACCTCCGAAATCGTTGTCATCGCCCATACCCTTCAGCTCCGCCATCTTAATTCGTTCTGCCGATGTGGTCTGTGTTTTCGCGTCATATCCCGCCGCGTTTTCGGTTTCGGATTTTTGCAGATAGTGCTTTACAGCAAACAGAATGACGGCATTGCTGAATGTACTCATAACGCTTGTTATCGTGCCGATTACAGTGGCATATGTAAGGCTCCCGCCGCTTTCCATAAAGTTAAGCAAGCGCAAAATCACATACGCGTCAAACGCCAGCACAATAAAAAAGGCTCCGCAAAGCGCGAACACAAGCGCCTTGCTGAAGCCGATGTATTTTCTTTTAAAAGTCATAGTCTTCTCCTTTATTCGCCGCGTCAACATATGCCTCGCAGGCGGCGTAGATAGCCGTCGAAAGCGTCGCGCATATCGCGCCGATAATAGTTACCGTTTCATTTCCCACCGCAAATCCCGCGGCGCTTGTTCCGACACTCCCGAAGAATGCTGCGACGCTTATCCAAAATTTTCTGCTTGTAAGTTTTGTACTCATGGTTTATTACTGTCCTTTCATTCTTTTACGTCAGCTTTTAATTCGTCAATTTGGTGTTGCTGTAATTCGAGCGTGTTTTCCGCGACCGCCATTCGCTCAACAAGATTGTTATGCTTGTCAACCCGCGCCGAAAGCGTGTTTATCTCTTCCTTGACGCTCTTCATCTGCTCCTGCATAACCGCCTGTGATTTGCTGTTCGCGAGTATGCTCCCGAAGAGTGTGCCGGCAAATGCCAATACCGCGATTATGATTTCAACCAAATACTCCATACATTATCCCTCCTCCGCCGTAGCTTCAATCAATCCCGTCAGCTCCTTGTACTGTTCGTCCGTGATTCTGTCAGCTAAGAGGAACACGTCCATTTTGTCTTTCAGCTCCTCCGCGTCATAGCTTCCCCGTGCGATAATCTTTTTTAAATATCCGTAAGTCATATCAATTTCACCCTTTCCTTAATCGTTCAAACCAAGCTCCAATATCGACAGCCTATAGTCCAAGTCCGTCATATATGTGTCCGCCGCTTCCTCAAGGCTCGCTTCGTATGCCTCGACACTGCCGTATGAATAAATTTTCCGAATCTCCGTATTAGGGTCGTCGGTTCTGAGTTCAATGCCCGCCATCCACTCGTATTCGCTGTTGTCGTATTCCTCGGTCGCGACTACCTCCAAGAGCTTATGCTTTGCGACATACTGTTCCAGATAGCCGTCAACATCCTCAGCCTTGTAATACTTGTAAACATCCTGATAATTATCCTCATCCGAGTCCTCGTCAAGATAGCTCAGCGCGTGATTACGCTCTGTGATTTTTACGTCCCATAACTGTATTGTATTATTCTCAACATAAAATCGTTCCAAGTCCATTTATTTGCCCTCCTATTTGTGTTAGTTTAGCAGTGCAACGCTCAAATCGTTGTCTTCCACGTTCCCGCTTTCAACCGAGGTTGCCGCCGAGATTTTCGGCGCGTACCGCCATACGTTGCCGGTTACGGACATATACCCGTTTGTAAGCACCGGCAGATAGCTTGAGCTGTTGTACATCACATTGCCGTTAAATGTCCGCGCGTATACACTCATCGCATATGCCACATCCGCGCAGCTTATCTTGTTCCCGTTAATCTGCACCGCAGACATACGAACCACTCCGCTTGTATTTCTGGTGCCGCTCCCGATTGATATGCGGTTATTACAGAACGAGCCGTAGGTGTACAGGATATGCGACGTTGGACATTTACAGCTCAAATAGCAGTCGTGAATGTTCAGCGACTGCGTTGAGCAGATAATGTCCGCGCCGTAGACGACGCTGTTTCCGAAATCGCCCTTGCAGTCGTAGAATATCGAGTTTTGGTGTGAGCCGTTCACGGTGATATACATATAGCACCCGCCGCCAAACACTACGCAAGACCTAAACGCCGCGCCGCATATTTCGGTGTCGTTGCTGTACGTAAGACGGAAATAGTTAGCGCCGATAAGATACACGATTGAAGCGCCTGACGCGTTGTATGTTGTGGAGTACAGCAGATTCTGTGAGCTGCCCTCGACAATCGCCGTCGCTTCGGTTCCCGTGACCGTGAGGTTGGCGGCACAGCTGTCAAATGTCGCTATGCTGTAGGTCGCAAGGCGGATAATACCGTGCGAGGTTTCACCGGTGAACGTGAGATTGCGGAACGTGATATGGCAGAATCCGCCGTTGGAGTAGAAGCACTCCTCAAGACCGCTTTCGATATTGATAATTGTGCCCTTGTCCTCGCCGAGAAACGCCGAGTGGCTCATGCCCTCTATGATTACGGATGCCGCCTTGCCCTGAGACAGTGTAATCACGGGCGAAATGTTGTACGTTCCCTCAAGCAGAATAATTTTGCCGCCCGTATCGGTAAGCGCGTTAATTGCCGACTGAATTTGAACATTGTCCTCCGCGCCGTCACAGACGTAATCCGCACCCGCCGCGTTTACGCTGTCGCTTGCCGCTACAACATAGGTCGCGAAATTTCTCGGTGTTGCCCAGCTCGGCGCGCCGGAGCCGTTCGAGGTCAATATCTGTCCTGCAGAACCCGCCGCAGTCGGCGCGTACCACGACTTTGACCGTGCCGCCGCGCCGTTATAGCTGCTGTTTGTACTGCTCCCGTTAAGCGTCAATGTCAGTGAGTTTGCCACGCTCGCCGCCTGTCCGCTTGTGTTGCCCGTGCCGCCGTTCGCCGTCGGAAGCACACCCGTAACACCCGGAGTGACCGCCGCGGAACCGTCAAAGCTCACCGCCGATGTGCTTTCGAGGTTCGTCTGCAATGACCGTGCGGTCGCGAGCTTTGTCGCGGTTGAAGCGTTACCGGACAGTGCGCCGCTGAATGTCGGTGCGGTCAACACTCCCGTTGATGGGTTTGCTTTAAAGTTTGTGGATTTTCACGTCGCTTCTGTTAATGTGCTGTCGCTTGCGGTTGCGGACATCAACAGGCGATAGCTTGAGTTCGTTTCGGTATTCGTTTGCTTAACCATTGTGTCGGTATTGTTGTCGGTCGGCAGTGTGACCTCGGTTGTGTTCACTTTCAGAACGTGTCCCGCGCTGTCGCGTTCTATGCTGTCCACCACATCAAACGTTCCTCCGTGCGCGGGTGACACTGTGCCGCTTGTGTCGCTTGATACATTATCGTTTGCCGTATGCGTGTCAATGGTGTTTTGAGCTGTTTTCGCCGCAGTCTGCGCCGCCGTAGCCGTGCTTAACGCCTCTGCCGCGCTGTTCTCGTCTGAGAGCGGACGAATACCCTGCCAACAGGTGCCGTCATACACGAAATCGACCGTTTCGCCCGCATTCCACGTATTGCCGGACGATGCCGCCATGCCGCCAAGATATATCGGCTTTGCGCCCGTGCCGTTGATATTCAATGTCGGATCGCTCGCTGTGTTCGCGTATGTAAATTTGATTGCCGCCCGTGCGCCATTAACGAGCATAAAACCGTCATAGCCTGCTGTTTTTGCCGCCGTAGATGCGGCTGTGGAACAGGTCGAATATGCGGGTGATTTCCGCTCTAATTCCAACAGGATATTATCGTACTGTATCTTCGGCTGACCTGTATAGTTTGTATGCGGATGCGTGTCCATGTATGTCTTGACCTCATCCGCTGTCATAGCGGAGCGGACGATTTTAAAATACCTCAATCCGTCACCGGTCTTTTCGAGTATCTTCGTGCTGTAGCCACCGTCAACCTTGACATAGGTGTTCTCCATTATATCTGAGGTGTATTCATAGCCGTCCTCGTACCATGTTACTGTCTGCGAATCTGTATCAAACACGACAGCAAAATGGTGGTATGTGCCGTAATCGGAACTGCTTCCCTCCGCCAATAATGGTACAATATAATGTCCTGTGGTATAATCGCCCTCGGTCAGCTTTGTCGGATATACATGGCTTTCCGTTTCCTCGTCATATGTGACAAGCCGAATACCGTCAACACCCTTTTGCTGAATTTGCAGGACGCGAGTGTTTCCGAGCTGAAACAGCACCGTCTCATCATCGTTGCTGTCCTGTTGTGCTATTTTCGCGCAGAACAGTATCGTAAAGCTCGATGACGTGTTGAATCCCGCGTAGCTCGTGAGCGTTGCCGTTAATGCGCCATCGGTTGACACAATGCCGTCGCTTTTAATGTTCGCATCCGCAATCGTGAATGCCGCACCGCTTTTTAAGTCGCACCATTTTTTCACACCGCGAGCTTTCGCCTTGAACAATGCAGTTCCCGCATTGTCAACGTTCGCGCAGTCAATGTAGAAATTCGTTGCCGTGTCAACCTCGTCCGCATGGTATTCGGGATAGTAGTTCTCCGCTTTCGCCGCCGATTCGGCATCCGCCGCAACATCATCGGCATATGCCCGCGCTTTTATGAGCGTACTGCCCGCCGTGTTTACAATTCCTTGTGCCATTTTTAAAAACCTCCAGTTTTTAATTTACAATTTACAATGTACAATTTACAATGAAAGACAGAATTTCGCTTTACGAAATTCTTAATTGTACATTATACATTGTACATTTTTCATTAGTTACCGTTTCCAGCGGTAACGTAATATTCCGCTGTAATCGCGGATGTCGGAACCGATACCGCATACAGCGTCAGCGTGTTTTCACTTGATGTATTCGCGGCGCATAAGCCACATTCCGTGGCTATGGTCTGCGATTTCGGAGTAACCGCGACTGTGACAATATCGTTTTCGGTTAAGCCGCCTACGGTGAAATCCCAAGCATACGGATAGTCCTTAATGCCGCTTGCGTACCAGTCCGCCGTTGTAATTGTCAGTGCAACAGACACAGGCTTGTCCGCCTTGACCTCGTCTGCCTCCGCGACAGCTTCGGCAACTGTCTCTGCCAATTCCGCGACAAGTCCACTCGTGTAGGTCTTGCTCTTTTCCGCCGCCGCTTTTAAATGCTCAATATTCGTAAGTTTAGCCATATTGAAAACCTCCAAGTTTAGTGACAAGTGGTTAGTGATTAGTGGGTAGTGGATGGTGAGATTTCCTATTTTCTAACCACTAACCACTATCCACTATTTGACCACTATAATCGGGAAAGCCGATTATTCGCCAAATACTTCCGTGAGCATTTCGCTTACCTCTTCGTCCGTCGCAACGACCACCGCGTTTGATATTGCCGCGTTTACCTCGTCCGATGTAAAGTACGCCGACAAATCCACGGTTGTATCATCAAGCAGAACGACCTCGTTGGATACCAACGCGTAAATGTCGTAATGGCTCGTTTCAGTGTTAAGCACGAGATACATCACGTTTTCAACCGCCGTTTCCACTGTGGGAACCGCGTCCGCAATCTCAAAAGACGCGTGTCCCGCCGCCGCGATCGCTTCAGCGATTGCCGTGGACACATCACTCGCGCTCTGGTAATCACTGTCGTTGTCAAGCTCGGATGTCTTTGTCGGTACCGTGATATTCGCGTTCTTGCTCTCGTCCGTTGAAACCTCCGCGCCGTTTACGCTTATGCTCTCGATTGTGTTCGGTTCGCCGCCCGTTGAAACAATGTCACTGACCTTTGTCTGAACGTCGCTCAAGTCGCTCGACACCGAGTCAATCTGCGTCTGAAGCGACGCATCCGAGCTTTTCACCTTCTGCGCCAGCTCCTGCAGCGCAGATAATTTTGTAAGTCTTGCAGCATCATATGCCATAATTTTTTGCCTCCTCTAAAAATTTAATTTATCTAAACAGAGCATTGCCCCGCCTAAACCAAATTTAGTTATCCATAATTTCGCTTATCGCTTCGCTTGCTTCCTCATCGCTTGCGGACACGTTTTCGATTACCTCCGTTGAAACCGTGCCGGTTATGTCCGCCGTGTCGACAGATATTGTGCCGTCCTCGGCAACCGTGATGCCGTCACCGATTTTTACACCGCCTAAAGTATCTGCACTCGCAATCGGCAGAGTGTATGTCAGTGTGTCTGATGATAATGTATCGGCTGAACCGTCGGTTTTGATAAGCGCGATAGTGACGGTTATGTCCTTTGTCGGCGCGTTCGCCGCGTAAAACGTTACCGTTCCGTCACCCGTGGCCGCATAAGGGCACATTCCCGCATTGTCCGCTGTGTCAACGGAATTCGTGTCAATCGAAACCACCGGTATCATCGTGTCGATAACACCTTCAACTTCAACCTCCGTGCTGTATTTGCCGCCCGATAAGCTCCAATTGTCTGCGGGTATGACCGCTTCGGTGCAAAACGGAGCCGCCGCCAAATCTCCGGCTTTCCTCGCGGCTATTTCTGCGGAAAACTCCTCCGCCGTGACTTCGCCGTAGGTGATGTTTGCTGTGACATTCGCCTCGGCGGAAACGATGACGCCCAATACCAAAACACGCGTGACGCTCGCCGCAGATGACGCGGGAATCGGGTATGCGCCGTCACCGGCGTTGGTGTAGGCATACAGCACTTCGGTGCCGTCCGCGCCCTTTGCGAAAATTCCGACCTCGCGCAGGTAAAACGGTGTATCGCCGTTCTTGATAGTTATGGTAATTTGCGCACCGCTCCCGTCAACCTCCATTTTCGATATATCGACCGTAGCCGATGAGCCGCTCTCGCCGGTTTTGCGGCTTTCAACCTCCGACACCAGTTTCGTCAAGTTCGCCGCGCCTGTGCCGTCAGGCAGATAACCGTCGCCGACCGCCGCTCGGGTTATGGTAATCGTTGAGCCTGTTTGTGCCGCTGCGATTAGCTTCAGCGCCTCAAGCGTCAGCGTGACCTCGGAAAAAGTTTGTATTTCCGCCATTTTTGAAAATCACCTCTCTGTTTTAAATCGTTATTGTCTGCCGGTCATAAACCACATTTGCCGCCGAATTTACTGTCCCTGTGACTTTTTCAAGCACAGTGTTTGACGCGGGAATATATTGTGTTTGCCTGTCGTAAATGCCGAACGCTCCGAACCGTTCGCTTATGAGCGGCAGGGCTTCGCTTGATGCCAAACCAGCGGCTTTAACGCTCTGCTCCTGCTTATCGTACATTCCGATACCGCCGATATACATCGTCCCGACAGGCTCTATCGTGCTTTCGTATGCGTAATATATCGTGATATGCGCGGGTTTCAGCTCCTCTATCGTTTCACGGAGCGTATCGAAATTGTCCGCGCGTCCGATCATGTCGATATAGACGACATAATTTGAGTAATCCTCGGTTATGACACAGCCGGTCGGCTCATAGAGCGTTACAATATCCTCCAATGCCGAGAGCGTTAGCACATCATTTCCGCGCAGACGTGCGATTACGCGTGAGCGCCTTGTTTCATCGTCCGCCGCGGCGAACGACAGTCCGACATCCTTTTCGTGCCGTGTAAAATCATCGGTGGTGGTGATAAAGAGCTTCAAATCCTCGGCATTTATGTGTCCCTCGGTACGCTCGAACGCAGCTTGAAGCACGGAATACAAATCCTTCAGCACCTGTGATTTTCGATAATATCCGGGTAAAAATTTAATCATATCTTTCATGTGATGGAAACCCCCGAAAGCACCGGAATAACCCCGTCCGAAAGGGATATATTTTCCGTGCCGCCGTTTATAGTTAAGTTACTGTAATCGTTCACGCCGTCAACCGACAGTATCAAGCCGCCGATTTTGGCATAGGAAACATAGCTCTTGTTTAACGCAACATCCGACAGATATTCGCTTATCGCGCTTTCAATATCCTCTTGCAAACTGTCGTTTCCGTCCGCGTCAAGAGTGACCTCTACTGATATTTCGAGTGCCTCTGCCGACACAACCGTAACCTCCGCGCCGACAGGACGGTTCTCTTCGAT
This sequence comes from Oscillospiraceae bacterium, assembly GCA_020860985.1. Taxonomy (GTDB): domain Bacteria; phylum Bacillota; class Clostridia; order UBA1381; family UBA1381; genus JALEPO01. The sequence goes on along the minus strand of JAJBTG010000011.1, from coordinate 1,389 downwards.
ATATGCCGCGACCTCCACCACAAGCTCATCGCTCGCGGGTTGGTTGTCACTGTCGATAATTACAACCTTTACTGTCCCCGCACCGTTCCATAAGGGTATGCACTGCGCGTCACCGACACCTGTGACTTCCTTTGCCCATTCAATATAATGGTACTTGTTCCCACTGACGTTCGGACGCGACACCTTTTCGATGTATCGCTCCAACAAATCAGCGTCCGTCTCTTCGTCATAGCCGCCGCTAAATGCTGTAATATTCTCGACAGAGCTTAAGCCCGGCAAAGTGACAGGGAAACGGTTTATTTCACCGACCGCGACATTGCCGACCGTTCCCGCAGTTAGGCAAGTGGCGGTTAAATCAACATATCCCACCTCAGGTATTGACGCACCCTCGTCAACGGCAAACAATAAGCTGTCAGACGCCACTTTCGCGCCTGTCTGTACAACCTCGCCGTGATTGCCGTAAATGCATATTGTTCCGCTTGCGTATTCCGCCGCTTTGCGCGTCAAGCCTTGCTCGGCAGCCTTACGGTCGAGGTATTCGCCCGCTGCGGTCAAAGCGAATGCGTTGTCCTCCAATGCTTCAAGCATTGATTGAAGGTAATACAGCCACTCCGCTACAGGTGCGAATGTGTCATAAAAAAAGGAGCCGTCCGAGGTGTCATAGTCTTCGGGGACTCCCGCCAGTAAATCCTGCAATATTTCATCAGTTGTCACAGTGTTAGTCACCTCCGCTCACTCACAAATTTAAGACCTCCGTATCTGTCCCATACACCGTGTCAAGCGTAAACGAAACCGTCAGTAAATCGCCGGAACGTGTGACAGAAAAATCGGTCAAGGAATTTATGTTGTCATGTTTCAGCAAAGCCGTTTCAATTTCTCGCTGAAGCTCCGACTCTGCAAAATCAATTCCGTAAGTGTTGCCAATGACTAAATCCTCAATATTCGCTCCGTAGCCCGTGCCGTTGTAAATCGAATACCTGCCGAGCTGTGTTCTGAGACACTTCTCAATCCACATCTTCAGCGCGTCAAGTCCCGAAAGCACAGCAGGCGAGCCGTTTTTCATCACGAACTCGCCTGTTTTAAAATCAAATTTATATGTGTTTTTCATTGCACCACTCCCACTACAAGATATTTCTGGTTATCCGAATACGGCAGCATAGCAACCTCTTTATTAAGATTGGCATATCCGACGAAATTTCCATCACTGTCATATTCCTTTTCATAAATGTCAAACACAGCTTTCACATCATCCGAGCCGACCGTTATTCTGTCACCAAGCTGTATTTTAAGCTCCGGCAAAGATGTAATCGTCCCGAACACAGGCGTGTAGCCTGCGGGATTGTCCCGCGCCTTAATATGACGCGCAAGCTCCGTTACTCCGTCCATAGC
>JAJBTG010000071.1 GCA_020860985.1 Oscillospiraceae bacterium | reverse complement strand
TTATTATATGCCGCAAGAGAGGCTTTGGGCGAGCAGGTAATTGCGGTTACAGCTTCCTCCTGTTCGTTTCCCGAAAGAGAGTTAAGTGAGGCAAAGAAATTTTGTCGAAAACATAATGTAAAGCATATTGTGGTTAAATCGGAAGAATTGGACATAGAAGGATTTCGTCAAAATCCCACAAATCGCTGTTACCTTTGCAAACATGAGTTGTTTGAAAAAATTCTTTCCATAGCAAAGGAACACGGCATAACGGCAGTAGCGGAAGGCTCCAACACCGATGACGACGGCGATTATCGTCCGGGGCTGATTGCCGTGAGAGAGCTTGGAATTACAAGTCCTTTGCGATATACGGGATTTGCAAAAAAAGAAATCCGCGAACTATCAAAGGAATTCGGACTTCCGACATGGAATAAGCAGTCATTTGCCTGCCTTTCGTCAAGGTTCGCATACGGAGAGACAATCAATGAGGAAAAGCTGTGTATGGTGGATAAAGCGGAGCAGCTGCTGCTTGATTTGGGATTTCATCAGGTACGTGTGCGTATTCACGCAAATATCGCTCGAATTGAAATCCTGCCGCAGGAATTTGAAAAGCTACTGCGCGAGGATATACGAACAACGGTTTATGAAAGGTTTAAGAAATTTGGTTTTGCCTACGTGACGCTTGATTTGATGGGTTACAGAACGGGAAGCATGAATGAAGTTCTAAAAGCCAACGCTGAAAGTTGAGGTATAATATAATGCAAAGAAGAAACATATGGTTAGCCGCAGCAGCCGTTATAGTAGCTACGGCGGCTGTTGCTGTAAGCACAACAAAAAATCCTGACACCACAGTTATTGCTTCAGAAATAAAAATCGAAGCGGCGGATATAGGCACCGAAGCCGACTATTATGTTGCTGAAATTGACGGAACAACCGTTGAAATATTCGCGGTTCGCGCCTCTGACAATACGGTGCGCCTTGCTATGAATACGTGTCAAGTATGCAATGGTTCACCCTATGCTTATTTTGAACAGGAGGGAAATTATTTCATCTGCCAAAACTGTGGAAATAGATTCTCGTCGGACAAGATAGGCATTGAAAGCGGCGGCTGCAATCCCGTACCAATTACGGAGGAAGATTATACCGAAGAAAACGGTATCATTACGGTTCCCGAATCTCTCTGCGAAGAAAATGCCACACGCGTTCCCAATTGGAAGCAATTTAAAACGAGGCAGCTTATGAGCAGAGCTGTTTTTCATGTTACAGGCATGACTTGTTCCGGTTGTGAAAGACGATTGGAAAGTACCGTATCATCATTAGAAGGCGTAAAGTCCGTGAGTGCCGACTACGGCAAAGGAGAACTGATTGCGGAGTTTGTCGCACCGTGTACGGAAGAAAGCATTACCAAAGCGATACAAAATACAGGCTACGAAGTTAAGCAAAACGCGAAGAAAACGGGAGATATTATAGCCGTCTTGATTATTATTTTAGGGTTGTACGTAATTACTCGGCGTATGGGTTGGTTTGAGGTGTTTCAAAAAATACCTACAATAAGCGAAGAACGGGTGAGTTATTTTGCCTTATTTACCATCGGTCTGCTCACTTCCGTTCATTGCATTGCGATGTGTGGCGGATTAAATTTGGCACAAAGCATTTCTGCGGGAGATATAAAACCATTGCGCCGAAGTATCTTATACAATCTTGGACGTCTTGTAAGCTACACCTTAATCGGTGCGGTTCTCGGTTTTATCGGCGAAAAAGCTGCTGTCACACTGCAAGTCAGAGGTATCATCGGTTTGATTGCCGGTGGATTTATGTTGGTTATGGGTATAAATATGCTCGGCGGCTTTTCCATATCTGTCAGACTGTTTCCAAAGCTTACGGCAAATCTGTCCGATAAAATTCAACGTATTGGCAAGCACCGTTCCTTTGCCTTAGGATTGGCAAACGGATTGATGCCGTGCGGACCGTTGCAATCAATGCAGGTTTACGCGATTGCCGCCGGCAGCATGACGGCTGGGGCGTTATCGATGCTTTCTTTTTGCTTGGGTACTGTTCCGCTTGTATTTATATTCAGTCTTGCGGCAGGTACGCTCAAAATGCATTGGCGGCAGTATATGTTGCAGATTGGTTCTGTTCTGCTGCTTATTATGGGAATTTTTATGATACAAAACAATCTCACACTCACTGGATTTGGTATCCCGTATTCAAGTACAGACGCGGATGGAACTGTAGTTTCGACAATTGATGAAGATGTTCAGTACGTTACGACAACACTTCGCGCCAATGGATTTGATGATATTCAAGTTACAGCAGGCATTCCCGTCGTTTGGACGATAGAGGCAGACGAAAATAATTTAAACGGCTGTAATAACGAGATTGTATTGCCGGCATTTAATCAGCAGCTAAAGCTTGTCACAGGTGAGAATGTGATAGAATTCATTCCCGAAAAGGCGGGTACCTATACGTATTCCTGTTGGATGGGAATGCTTAAAAACACAATCACAGTCGTTGCAAGGTAGCTATGTTGAAAAAACATCGCTTATACAAACAATTTTAAATAGTAAGACCGCACGGAACGGGCACGAATTTTACCGCCTATCCGTGCGGTTTTATTATTTGTGTAACTCGCCGTATTATAAATTTAGCCTATGGTTTTTAATTGAAAAAGTGAATTGGACAAACGTAAAATCTTGTGCTATAATAAGCTCATACAAAAAATGATGCTGTTTCTTAAGGTTAAGTGAGGATCCCATAAATCCAAAATTTCGGTTCAATTCCGAGCGGCATCGCCAATGGCTCATTTGCCGTAATTAAACAAGTTGACCAAACGAATTAGAAGCTTGCGGGATTATGTGCAAGCTTCTAATTCGTTTGGCGAAAATGTCAATGTTCTGTGATGAAGTATGCCGACGTACTCTAAAACGACTGTTTATTGTAGATTTTACAACCCCAATGCCAATAATGCTTGATTTAAATCCGCGATAATGTCATTGACATCCTCAAGACCTACGCTAAAACGTATAAAACCGTTTCGGAATTTTTCAGGGTAAAGATTTATTCGCTCATCGTAGCTCGGTTGAGGGAAAATCAGACTTTCGTCGTGACCGAGAGATACGGCAAAGGTTACAACCTTAAGCTCCGCGCATATTCTTTCAACCGTTTTATCATCCGCGTTTACTCCAAACGAAATTACTCCGCCGTATCCGTTTTTCATTTGCCGTTTTGCGACCTCGTATCCCGAATTGCTTTTAAGTCCCGGATAAGAAACAAATGTAACATTTTCACGCCGCTCGAGCCACTCGGCTATTTTCTGCGCCGATTCGTTTATTCTCTGCATACGCAGAGGGAAGGTCACAGAACCGCGAAATATCTGCCACGCGTTAAACGGGCTGATTACCGAGCCTACATTTACCTGTGCTTCATATCTTATGCGGTCCATTGTTTTTAAATCATTGGAAATTATAGCTCCGCCCTGTGCGTCGCCGTGTCCGTTTATAAATTTTGTAAGTGCGTCAACAACGAAATCCGCGCCCAATTCGAGCGGCTGTTGATTAAGCGGCGAAGCGAATGTGTTATCAACCGAAAGTATTGCGCCGTTTTCGTGTGCGATTTTTGCAACGGCTTCAATGTCAGTTACGCCCAATGTCGGATTGTCCGGCGTTTCTATGTGAACAAGCTTTGTACCGGGAGTGACGGCTTTTTTTACCGCCTCAAGGTCTGTCATATCGACCATTACGGTTTCAACATTGAATTTTTTATTAAACAATTCGTGAAACATTCTGTAGACAGCCATATAGCTTACATTCGGGTATACAACCCTATCACCCGATTTCAGAAGTGTCCAAAATAACGCGTGAAGCGCCGCAACTCCGCTTGCCAAAACTATAGCGTCATCGGCATTGTATAACGCGGCAATCTTTTCTTCAAGCCAATGCTGATTCGGATTTCCGTTTCGCGAATACATCAATAAATCTGTAGAGGAATAGTTTACTGTTGATAAATCATCGGGTAATTTATAGCTGTTTGCCATATGTAAAGGTCTGCGAACCGCACCCGTACCCTCGTCATAGTCGGTACCCGTATGCACAGCTTGCGTGGTAATATCATAATTTTTGAATTTGTTTTCTTTCTTTGCCATTTCTTTTGCCTCCATATCTTTATCGGCAGGATAAATATTTTTTCAGCTCATCTATGTACAGCTTGCCAACCTCGCTTAACATATTGTTCTTTTTTACAATGTAGCCGATGTTCATAATTTCCGAACCCTCGCCGCTCTCGAACGGAACGGCGACATAATCCGAGCCGTTCAGCTCCTCGCATATAATTCCCGAGCAAAGCGTGTAGCCGTTAAGCCCGACCATTAAATTAAGCATTGTCGCGCGGTCGCCGGCTTTTATTGTGCGCGGGTATTCTCTTTCGCTTAAAATTTCCTCCGCCAAATAAACCGAGCCTTTGCTGCCCTGCTCAAATGACAGACAAGGATATTTTTCAAGCTCATCCAATGTGATAAATTTATTTCCGGCAAGCGGATGCCCTTTCCACACGTAAACATATGCCTTACATTCCACAAGACCGTGAAATACAAGTCCGAATTCATCAAATATTTTTTTTAAAATTTTTTTGTTAAAATCGCTTATGAAAATTATGCCTATCTCACTTCGTGAAGTTCCCACATCCTCGATAACCTCATAAGTTTTGGTTTCCCTTATCGCAAATTCGTATTGTGCGATGTCGAAGTGCTTCACAGTTTCGACAAAAGCCTTTACCGCAAAAGAATAGTGCTGCGACGATACGCCACACTTCAACTTTATATTGTCATAAGATGAATATTTTTGCTCCAAAAGCTCATATTGCTGATAAATTTGCCGTGCGTGTGCTAAAAATTCCTCGCCGTTATTCGTAATTTCAACACCCTTGCCGGTGCGGTTGAAAATCGTGATTCCTATGCTTTGCTCAAGCTCCTTAATCGACTTTGTCAAGGTAGGCTGAGATACAAACAGCCTTTCGGATGCCTTGCTCATCGACTTGGTTTCCGCGATTGTCAGCGCGTAATGTATTTGCTGTAATGTCATTTTCTTTTCCTTGTCCTTTAACCTACTAATCCGATATGAATTATCGACATTATATCACACTGGTAAATTTTTGTCAAGATGATTTCAATGATTTGCTCGATATACTTTGGTGATTTTAATATAACTATCAGGGTTCGGGATAACTTGTGCAAGCAGTGCTAATCTATATAGATTGCGCTTGTTGGGACGATTTCCCAAACCCTTAGAACTCAGATTTTCATCTTCGAGCTACGCACCTGCGGTGCTATTTTTCTACGCTTCGCTTTTGTTCCGGCTTTTCGGATTTGTCATTCTCTATACCGAGGATATATTCATAATTTTGCTTATGCAGGAGCATTTCGCGAACCTCTTTTTTCAGGGCGGAGTATTCGGCGTAATTTGCTTTTTTCTCAGACAGCAGCTCGGCGTATTCCTTGTTTAAAGCTTTAATTGACGGCAGCTTATCGAGCTTCAGCTCGTCAAACGCCTTTTTAGCCGCCTTGTGAATTACAATATCGGCTTCGTGTTCGGCAAGGTATTTTTTTGAATATCCGCTTTTTCGGTAACCGACATAAATGTCCTTTGTCTTGGAATAGTTAATAATATGCTTTTTCAAAACAGCAATCTCCGACAGCCGTTTTTCTGCCGTCTTAATACTTTCCGACATTTTGTCGGAAAGTTGCCGCTTCTCGTTTACCGCTTCCGCAAACTCATCATAATTCGCATAATCGTGTTCTTTTAGATAGATGATACTCTTGGCAATCTGCTTCGCACTGAATTTCTTTGCCCAGTTTTCATACGCCGCGCCCTTATCGGAGTTTATCATTTTTTCAATATCCGATAGAAGATTGGTTTTCTCATACCGTCGTTTTTTACTTTTGGGCGAATGAACCTTATTCCCTAAATCACAGCTTGAATATCTCGCTCGGAATATCCGTCGCCCAAAGAGCGAACACGGATATTTTGCTTTTGCCGAGGATGCGAAAAGGTGAGATGTTTGCCTTTTACTACTGTGTAGCCGTCCTGCTTCAATGCCGCGAAAAACTCATCGTAGCTTTTCGGCTTTTGCGCCAATGCTCTGTCTATCGCTTCTATCAAATAGTCACGGTTACTCATATGTTCATTTTCACCGAGCCAACTGTTATAGCTTTTCCCGTGACGCTTTGGGTGTTCAATAATCGACAGCCCGTGCTTAAAGCAAATGATGTCACTTAGCATCCGCACTACCTTTGCCATTCCCCAAAAATCTCGAAATTTTCTTGTACAATCAAGCGTTGTTGAGTTCCAAATGATATGATTGTGAATGTGCTTTTTGTCGATATGCGTACAGACGATAAAAGCGTGATTGCCCTTGGTAAAGCGTTTTGCAAATTCATACCCGACCGCGTTCGCTTCCTCCGGTGTGATTTCATCCGGCTTAAATGATTGGCGCACCTGATACGCGATAATATCGCCGTCTTGCTTTCTACCCGTTATCTTAAAATACTCACGCTTCGATAATGCAAATTCCGCGTCAACGGTATCGGGGTTACATTCGTAAGATGATACAAGCTGTCCGTTGTCTGTTTTATCGGGGTTCATTGCATAGTCCGTCCTGTCGGCAAGGCATTGAGCTACCGTTTTACCTTTATTGATGTGCATTGTTATTACTCTTGTGGCTGCCATAAAAAATCCTCCTTTCGTCCAAAAAGAAAAAGGACGGCATCGCTGCCACCCGAAATATGTATTTTGTTAAACTTGCGGTATTGCTTCAAGAAGAAATTTTCTTGCTCTTGAAAACTTCACCGTATCCACCGCAGGAACATCCAAGTAAATTTTATCCGTGTCCGTAATCGGCTCATAGCTCGGATTGCTGCATTGAAGCATTCGCGTGTACGCCTCATCCAATGCCTTGCCGTAATCGCCGCCGTTTTGCACCTCGACAATTAAGTCCGCTATGAGATTGTACACCGCTTCGTTTTGCTCCGCGTAATAATCGGGGCGCAAATACATATCACGACATTGCAGAAGTGAGTTTCGCGCGATACTCGCAAGCAAGCCGTATCCGTAACTGTTCGTTTCCTGATTGATTACCGCATTACGAATATCACCGCTTGCCTTTGCCCAAGCGGTTTGGAAACCGCCTCCGTTTTCGATTTCAGCAAGCTCGTCCGCGATAAGCTCCTCGACAATCGCGATACTCTCCTGTGTCGCGTTGCACGGCGCGGACTCAATCGGTATTTCCGCAGCAAACGCCGTCTGCGAAATCGTTCCTGCCAATAACATTGTTACGATGATTTTTGATAGCTTTTTCATTATGAAAACCTCTTTTCTTAAAATTACGTTTACCTTTACATTTTTAAATCAGAGCAACGCTCTGTCAAGCTCGCTTGAAACAGAGCTTGCGATAGATTGCAACTTGCAAAGGGAGCATTAGCTCCTCAGTGTTTCAGTGGGAGATTACAACTCCCACTGAAATAATGAATGGCACCCGCCGCTTTAGAGGCGGGGGACATCTTTGCATAAGTTATATATTTTCAACTTCAGACCAAGTTGGTCTAAAGTTAATTTACTCATAAATCGCGCACCGTATATTTTCTCTTATTCTCTGAACACCGCCCAATGCCATTATAGCGAACATCGGTATTCCGTAAGGGCTGATAAGATACGCTATAACCAGTCCTATAATTCCGTTTGCAGTTGAACCTGTGAGGAAGTATGCCGCACCTATTAAAGCGAATATTACGCTTATCAAACCGAGCGCCAATCCCGAAACGTAGGTTATGAGAACGCCTATTTTTATCACAACCCACATTAGGAGCATTACAGGGGACAGGATTATTCCCAAAAATATTTTCAGAACCTTTTTCATATTCGGCACGACCTTTCTTTGTTCTATATATATTTTACAACATTCTATGTAAAACGGCAAGGCTGTCAAAGTCCCTGCCGTTCGTAATTTATAATTTTGCTAATTTCAAATAAATCTCTCTGACCATTTCCGTTATCCGCGCTTGCTTTTCTTTGATGTCAGCAATGTCGGGCGCATAAGCGGAAAGTTCTGAATTTAAGTGTTTCGCAATCTGATTGATGTTGTTTCCGTTATAACGGAGCAACGAGGATATTTCCTTTAGCTCCGGTATATCGAGGTTTATAATCATACCGTCAATCGCCATTTTCAAGATGTAAGCGCTCATATTTGTCATATGACAGGCGTTCATCTTTTACTGTATCTGCGCCTTTTCATCCTACGAATCCCATATACAGATTTCATTTGTTTTTTTCATAATAACAGCTCCTGTTCTTTGGATTTTTCGGTTTTATCCGCTTTTGGCGGTAATGGGCGATTGAGCTTTTCAACAAGTGATGATTTCTTTGCGGGAGCAGCTTTTTCTAAATCAAGCTCTTTTCTTACCGCGTTGGCGAACAGGTTCATAAGTCCCGGATGTATTTCCGAAACTATAAATTCACTGTTCCTGTCATAACCCCAACTGTCATAACCGGCAGGGAACGGAAATGACTTTGCCCAATCCTTGTTTTCTTGTGATATTCGGGCATCTCAATCTCGGGGACGAATAGTCACTGCCGTAACAACTGCGATACGCTCTAAAGAAAAGTTTTCTTTAAGCTCCTTTAACGCCTGTTTCGTGTTGATATGAGAACCGTCATAGTTGCGCCTAATCGCATCCGAAATAGCGTTTTTGCAGGCTATATTCTCCCGCTTCGATGTCCTGAATGCTTCAAGCTCGTTGTGTTCTCTTGCGTATGATACTGTTTTATCATAAACGGATGTGCTCTTCATTTATCTTTCCTCCAATCTGTCGGCTTTCGTTTCTGCCGACTTTTTGTCCGGCAGCGGTTTATTGAGCTTTTCCAAAAGCGATGGCTTTTTCGGCGGTGCGGTCTTTTCCAAGTCAAGCTCTTTTCTGACGCTATCGGCAAATAAATTAACCAGTCCCGGATGAACCTGTGTAATCGAAAAATTAACATTTCTGTTGCGTCCCCATTCATCTATATTATCGGGGAACGGGAATGATTTCGCCCATTCCTTGTTTTTCTGCGAATACCTCAAGTCCCAATCTTTCGGGCGAATGGTCACTGCTGTGACTACCGCGATACGTTCAAGCGAAAAGTCCTTTCTAAGCTCTTTTAACGCCGTATCCGTATCGCAAATATAATCACGATAGTTTTTGTTGATTGCCTCCGTGACCGCTTCTTTACAGGCAATATTAGCCTTATTAGACGCTTTGTACTCTGCAATCTCATTGTGTTCGATTGCATATTCTGCTGTCTTATCATAGATGGGTATATTCCTCATTTATCATACCTCCAATTCATTGGTTTTTGTTTCGACCGCCTTATTGTTGGGCAGTGGTCTTTTCAGCTTTTCCAAAAGCGACGGTTTTTCCGATTTTGCGATATGCTCTCTCGGAACTTCGCCGCGTTCCTGTTCCGGTATGCTTTGCCCTCGTTCGGAAACTGCGTCTATCGTTTGCTCCATAGGTGTTCTCTCATCAATATTCAGCTCCGCGTTAAGCTCCGCAAGCCGTGCGGATTTGGTTTTTAATTCATCCTCCTGCGGAAACGGTTTACCAAGCTCCGCTTTCGCGTTTTCGACCTGAGCGTATAAATTGTCAAGCCGTTCCGTAACGGTGTTAAGACGCTTTTCTATGCCATTTAGGGCGTTATCTATTCTCGTCAAATTACCGCGCGGGTCTTTGCCGAGAGTTACCTTGTGCGTCATTTTACCTTTGAGTGTAAGCGCGTATTCCTTTCCGAAGTCTTCCAACGTGAGCGACATTTTAAATCCTCGGTATTCGCCTATCGGAACAGGGTCAAGTCCTTTTACCTCCTTAAAAGCGTCCACAAGCGCGGCTCCCGCGTTTTCCTTATCGGCTAAAAAATCATTCCTGACCGTCATTCCCGCAAAGCCGTCCTGCGGATGAGGATGTTCCGCGAGTGTTTTCATATCCTGTTTAAACCCCTCGATGTAGCCTTTGTTCTGCTCTATCTGTTCGGGGAAGTGCTTTAACAGGTTATCCTCCAAGCGGTATTGCTGACTTTGGTGGTTGGCTTTCATAAGCTTTAACCTTGCTACGTCAATATCCAAGTCCATCTTTTCTTTTATACGCTCATCACCCGCGCAAAGTGCCTTTATCTCGGCATAAGAAAGCGCTGTTTCGTCGATGTCCTCACAAGAACGTACAGGCGATTTTGAAGTCATAATCTGCGATATGAATTTCTGTTTATTCTCAATAGTCTGCCACAGGTAAGCGTCAAATGTGGATTCTGTAACATATCTGTAGATATGCACCGTCTCATTTTTATTACCCTGTCGGATTATTCTGCCGCTTCGCTGTTCCAAATCGCCCGGTCGCCAGGGGCAGTCAAGGTCGTGAAGCGCCACAAGCCTGTCCTGCACATTCATTCCCGCCCCCATCTTAAATGTAGACCCCATAAGCACACGAACCTGTCCGCTGCGTACCTTTGCATACAGTTCCTTTTTGCGCACCTCTGTATTTGCTTCGTGAATGAATGCTATTTCCTCACGGGGAATACCGCGGCTTACCAATTTTTCGCTAATGTCGTCATATATCGTAAACTGCTTTGTTTCCTCGGTATTATCGCCCTCTTGCATAAGCGCGTGTAGTTCGGGGCTGTCTATGTTACCGCCCGCTGCTTTTGCGGCGCGTTTGGCTGTTTGCACATTCTTAGGCGTAGACAAATCACAAAAGACAAGCTGCGTCAGCTTATCGTCTGTTCCGTCCTCCCAAATCTTAAAAATGTTATCAACACACATATTAACCTTGCTCTGCGGGTCGTCGGGCAAATCGGGATTGATTACACGTTGATCAAGACCTAATTTTCTGCCGTCGGACGTGATTTTAAGCATATTATCTACACTCGCGTCAACCGAACCCGAATGTACCTTTGCGGCTCGCTCCGACAGCTCCTGTACCATTGCCTTTTGGATTTCCGTAGGCTGTGCCACTACATTATGGTACTCGGCGTTTGGCGTGGATAAATCCAATTGGTCTTTTGTTTTTATGTCCGCGGTTTCTTTAAAGAGCGTCATAAGCTCCGGTAAATTAAAGAATTTCGCAAACCTCGTCCTTGCCCTATATCCCGTTCCCTCCGGCGCAAGCTCAATCGCCGTGGTGGTTTCGCCAAATGTTGATGCCCAACAGTCGAAGTGGGAGAGTCCTTTTTCTTGAATGGTATCGTGCTGTAAATATCTCATCATTGTATAGAGTTCGGTCATTGAGTTTGATACAGGTGTGCCTGTCGCGAAAATACAAAATACAAATTTTAGGTATAAAAGTATTGATAAACAAATTTTATTATGCTATAATATAG
>JAJBTG010000193.1:625-12201 GCA_020860985.1 Oscillospiraceae bacterium | reverse complement strand
AATTGTCAAGGTGTTTTGATTAAATTTTATATATTACTTTTATTATGGTCTATGTAAGCCAAGAAAAATCACGCAAAATATTCCATAGCCGACATTAATTTCCAAGAGCCTGATCCAAGTCCTCGATAATGTCAACAATATTTTCGATACCCACGCTGAGCCTTATAAGGTCGGCGCTTATTCCGCCCTCCAAAAGCTGCTCGTCCGTCATTTGGCGGTGGGTAGTGCTTGCGGGGTGGAGCGCGCAGGTTCTTGCGTCCGCGACGTGTGTTACAATCGCGGCTAACTTAAGACTGTCGAGGAACCTTGTAGCCGCCTCACGGCCGCCCTTTACTCCGAACGATACAACTCCGCTTGTGCCGAGCGGCAAATATTTATCAACCAACGGCTTGTACTTGCTCGACTTAAGTCCCGGATAATTTACCCATTCAACTCTGTCATCATTTTCGAGGAATTCCGCTACCTTCATCGCGTTCTCGCTGTGACGCATCATTCTAAGATGCAGCGTTTCAAGACCCAGGTTGAGCAAAAACGCGTTCTGCGGCGACGGCGTCGAGCCTAAATCGCGCATAAGCTGCGCGCGCGCCTTTGTGATAAACGCCAGCTTCCCGAATCTTTCCGTATACACCGCGCCGTGATATGACTCGTCGGGCGTGGTAAATTCGGGATATTTTCCCGACACCGCCCAATCAAAATTACCGCTGTCCACGATAACGCCGCCGAGCGAAACCGCGTGGCCGTCCATATACTTCGATGTGGAATGTGTCACTATATCCGCACCGAACTCGAACGGACGGCACAAAATAGGCGTCGCGAACGTGTTGTCCACGATAAGCGGCACGCCGTGGTCATGCGCCAGCCTTGCGAATTTCTCTATATCGAGCACGTTAAGCGCGGGATTCGCGATTGTTTCGCCGAGGATAGCCTTTGTATTGTCCTTGAACGCCTTCGCTATTACATCATAATCATCGTCGGGGTTTACAAAAGTAACGTCAATGCCGAACTTTTTAAGCGTTACGCCGAGCAGATTAAACGTGCCGCCGTAAACCGCCGCGGAGCATACGATATGGTCGCCCTCGCCGGCAAGAGTCATAACGGCTATAAGCGTCGCCGCCTGTCCCGATGAGGTCATAAGCGCGCCTACGCCACCCTCAAGCGCGGCAATTTTTTCCTCGACAAATCCGACTGTGGGGTTTGCAAGCCTTGTGTAGAAATATCCGTCCTCCTCAAGGTCAAAAAGCTTGCCCATAAATTCCGAGGAATCATATTTATAGGTTGTGCTTTGATAAATCGGCAGAACTCTCGGCTCGCCGTTTTTAGGCTTGTAGCCCTCCTGAATACATTTTGTTTCTATTTTCATATTAATCACACACCTTTCATATTAAAAATCATTAAACTTAAATATTAATAAGCTTAAAGGTCGGTAAATGTATTTCAGCCCATCATGTGGAAATGCAGATGCGGCACGGTCTGACCGCCGTCCTTACCGCAGTTGTTTACAACTCTGTAGCCGTTTTGCGCGAATCCCAAATCCGATGCAATCTGCGGGATTTTCTCCCATATTGCCGCGACATATTTACTGTTTTCGGCATTTATTTCGTTCGCGCTCTCTATGTGCGTTTTCGGTACGATAACAATATGCTCCGGCGCCTGCGGATTGATGTCGCGGAACGCCAGCATCATATCGTCCTCGTAAACCTTTGTGGACGGAATTTCGCCGCCGATTATTTTACAAAATAAGCAATCCATTATTTTTACCTCCTTTAATATTCTGAGTTACCTAAATATTCCATATGCCTGCGGTAGCGGCGGGGAATATTAATCTCGGCGCCGCCGTACCCGATTTCTTTTAAAAATGTGGATATAGTGTCTATGCCGTCATTGAAAAACTGCGTTATGCGCTTTTCTTTATTCGTAATTCCCTTATAGTCCGGCGGACAAACAAAAGTCCAATCGGCACCCTCATTGTCAAATATAATTCTGTAATACCTGTCAATATCGTATTTATCGAGCGCCTTGGCAAGCAGTATATGATGCTCAAAGCCCTCGTCAAGCAAGGACACAACGGCGTGTGACGCGTCATACGCAATCACCGCCATTAACGGTTCGCCGTCATTGTTTATAAATTCCTTCTGTTCGGCGTCACTGCCGTAATATTTTATAATTTCCATATTTCTATTTCTTCGTCTGCGCCGCGACAACCTCGTCAACTCTTGCCAGCGCATCATCAATCTTCGCTGCGTCCGTGCCGCCGCCCTGCGCCATATCCGGCTTACCGCCGCCGCGTCCTCCGGCTATCGCGGTTATTTCCTTAATAATCATACCGCAGTGTACGCCCGCCTTTACAGCGTCCTTAGACGCCATCGCGACAAACGTAATCTTACCGTCCGTATTTGCGGCAAGCACCGCAACGCTGCACGGAACCTCCGCCTTAACCTTATCCGCAATCGACTTCATTTCATCGCTGCCCATACCGTCAAGTTGCGCGGTAAGAAGCTGAACATCTCCGATATGCTTAATTCCCGCCATAATATTATTCGCCTTTGCCGCCGCCATTTTCTGCTTAATTCCGTCAATCTGCTTTTCAAGGTCGCGGTTTTGCGACATTACGCTTTCAGCCTTTTTGTCTATCTCGTGTATAAGATTGGTCTTGAGAGCCGCCGCGGTGTTTGCGATAAGCTCATCGTTATTCTTAATATATTCAAGCATGCCGTTTCCGGTAACGGCCTCGATACGTCTTACGCCCGCGGCAACGCCGCCCTCGGATATAATCTTAAACAATCCGCACTGCGCGCTGTTTGTAAGATGTGTTCCGCCGCAGAATTCAACGCTGTAATCACCCACGGAAACAACCCTTACCACATCTCCGTACTTTTCACCGAACAGCGCTATCGCGCCGAGCTTTTTCGCCTCGTCTATCGGCAGTTCTTGTGTACTTACGTCAATGCTTTCGAGTATCTTTTGATTTACTATTGTCTCGGCTTCCTTAATCTGCTCAGCCGTCATAGCCTCAAAATGAGAGAAGTCAAAACGCAGTCTGTCAGCCTCAACCAAAGAGCCTGCCTGCGCTACGTGAGTACCCAATACATCTCTTAACACCTTATCGAGTATGTGAGTAGCCGTATGAGCGCGGCATACCGCCGCGCGGCGCGCTCTGTCCACCGTCAGCGTCACGGTGTCGCCAACGCTTATCGGCGACTGCGCGTTCACCTCATGAAGATAATAACCATCAGCGGTTTTGGTAGTATTTACAACCGTTGCGATACGCTCGCCGTTAAGCGAAATTTCGCCGATGTCGCCGACCTGTCCGCCCATTTCCGCGTAAAACGGCGTTTTATCGGTAACGATAAGTCCCGATTCGCCTATAACGTCACACTCACCCTCGCTCTTATCAACCGCGCCTACGACCTTTGCCTCCGTTTCAAGGCAGTTATAGCCGACAAAGACCGTAGGCTCGGCGCTTTCAAATGCGTAAGCCTCGTCGCCGTCCCAGCTTGAGCCGTCCGCTCTCGCGGCTCTCGCGGTTTCCTTTTGCTCCGTCATTGCCGCGTTGAAACCGTCAATGTCAACATCAAGTCCCTGCTCCTGCGCCATCTCCACCGTCAAATCCAGCGGAAAACCGTAGGTATCGTGCAGCTTGAACGCCTCTGCTCCGGTGAGGCTCTTTTTGCCCTCCTTCTTAGCGTCCGCGATATATCCGTTAAGAACGACAATGCCGTTATCTATAGTCGCGTCAAAGCGTTCCTCTTCCTTTTTTATAATCTTTCTTATATAATCTCTCTTTTCCTCAAGCTCCGGATACGCGCCCTTTGAGCAGTCAATAACCGTATCGGCAACCTCGAAAAGGAATTGTCTGTCAATGTTAAGCAGCTTGCCGTGACGCGCGGCGCGTCTTAAAAGACGGCGCAAAACATAGCCCCTGCCCTC
The DNA here is from genome assembly GCA_020860985.1 of Oscillospiraceae bacterium. GTDB lineage: Bacteria > Bacillota > Clostridia > UBA1381 > UBA1381 > JALEPO01. The sequence goes on along the minus strand of JAJBTG010000193.1, from coordinate 8,274 downwards.
GTTTGACGGTATAACTCCGTCCGAAACCATCATAACCGTACTTCTGATGTGGTCGGTTATAACTCTTAAGGAAACGTCCTTTTTCTCGTCCTTTTTGTATTCAAGATTCGCTATGCGGCAAATATGCTTCATTACGTCCTGAACGGTGTCAACCTCAAAAAGATTGTCCACACCCTGCATAACGACGGCAAGTCTTTCAAGACCCATTCCCGTATCGATATTCGGGTTCGGAAGAGGATTGTAATTACCGTCCTCGTCCTTATCAAACTGCGTGAACACAAGGTTCCACACCTCCATATATCGGTCGCAGTCGCAGCCTACCGAGCAGGTCGGCTTGCCGCAGCCGTACTCCTCGCCCCGGTCAAAGTATATCTCCGAGCAAGGACCGCACGGACCGGTGCCGTGTTCCCAGAAGTTGTCCTCCTTACCCAGCTTTACTATGTGTGACGCATCAACGCCGACTTCGTTTATCCAAATATCCTTAGCCTCATCATCGTCCTCATAAACCGAAATCCAAAGGCGCTCCTTGGGTATTTCCATAACCTCGGTAAAAAACTCCCACGCCCACGCGGTCGCCTCATGCTTGAAGTAATCTCCGAAAGAGAAATTGCCGAGCATTTCAAAGTACGTGCCGTGACGCGCGGTTTTGCCCACGTTTTCTATATCGCCCGTTCTTATGCACTTTTGGCAGGTGGTAACGCGTCTTTTCGGAGCGGTTTCGGGGTTTTGGAACCACGGTTTCATCGGTGCCATACCCGAGTTTATCAAAAGCAAGCTTGCGTCATTCTTGGGGATTAACGGAAAGCTGCCGAGTCTTAAACATCCCTTTGATTCAAAAAAGCTGAGAAATTTTTCACGAATTTCATTTACGCCCATTGGTTTCATTATAATATCTCCTTTAGTATATAGTCTGTTCATTATTGTATTATTATATAAAATCTTTCCTCGGATGTCAAGAGAATATGAAATCCTACATTAAAATAAAATTTTTGCATCGAAAAGCTTGTATAAACCCTCCGTATTGAAGCGCCGCGATTCAAATATGAAAATCGATTTCCGCGATAAAAAACTATTGACAAACATATGTTAAATTTAGTATAATGTATAATGATTAGATGAGATTAGAACAGATAAGCATATTTTACACAATGATAGCTGCGCTCTCATGGATTTTATCTTTGAGGGTTTCTGTTTTTTTCAAAAGAAGGGAGAAATTTAAATGAAGAATTTGAAAAAGGTAATGGTAATGGGAATCGCGGCTGCGCTTTGCGCGGTATCTCTCGCGGGCTGCGGCGGCGATAACGCGGTTGATAACGCAGCTGATAACGTTGCCGAGGGAACGACATATAAAATCGGCGTTTTGCAGTACGCGGATCATCCGTCGCTTGACAACTGCCGCGAGGGCTTTGAGCAGGGACTTACTGCCGAGGGCATCGAATATGAGATTATATCGCAGTCAGCTAAGGGCGACGATGCTACAAACACGCAGATTGCACAGCAGTTTGTTTCGCAGGGTGTGGACTTGATATGCGGTATCGCGACTCCGTCCGCACAGGCTTGCTACAACGCCGCGTTTGAAGCGGGTATTCCCGTAATATTCAACGCTGTTTCTGATCCGGTTTCCGCTAATCTTGCGGAAAGCGAAACACAGGCTATGGAGGGTATCACCGGTGTTTCGGATATGCTTCCCGTTGACGCGCAGCTTGCACTGATTCGCGAAATGCTTCCGGACGCAACCAAAATAGGTATTATCTATACAACAAGCGAGGCAAATTCGGTTTCGACAATCGAAAGCTATAAGGAAAAGGTCGGCGAGTACGGTTTTGAGCTTGTTGAAAAGGGCATAACAAATGCGGCTGAAATTCCGCAGGCGGCTGATATTCTTGTAAGTGAGGTTGATTGTATCTCGAATTTGACGGACAATACCGTAGTTGCAAATCTTCCCGTTCTTATCGAGAAGGCAACCGCTAATAATATCCCCGTATTCGGAAGCGAGGAGGAGCAGGTAGGAAACGGATGTATCGCATCCGCCGGCATAGACTATATCGAGCTTGGCAACAAAGCCGGAGTTATGGCGGCAAGAGTGTTAAAGGGCGAGGACATCTCAACAATTCCCTATGAAACTATGACTGAAAGCAAAATAACAATCAACACTGACGCAGCCGAAAAAATCGGAGTAACGATTCCGCAGTCAATCGCGGACAGAGCTGAGGTCAAGAATACTCCGTCCGAATCATGATAGAGGGACTGATAATCGGTATACTTGAGCAGGGACTTATATACGGGATAATGGCGATGGGCGTTTATATAACCTACACCATTCTCGATTTTCCCGATTTATCCGTTGACGGAACGTTCCCGCTCGGTATTGCCGTTTGCTTTGTGATGATAAACAATGGGCTTAATCCGTGGCTTGCGCTAATCGCCGCGTTTGGCGCGGGGTGCATAGCCGGAGCCTTTACGGGTTTCTTAAATGTAAAGCTCAAAATACGAAATCTGCTTTGCGGTATTCTTACCATGACGGCGCTATATTCGGTAAACTACAGCATCGTCGGTAAGGCGTCGGACTTTTTAAGCATGGAAACGCCGACGATTTTTTCGCAGACATCCTTCCTGTTCGGAAACGGACACTTTACCATGTATTCAAAGCTTGTAATTATACTTGTAATCGCGCTTGTTGCAAAATTTGCGCTTGACTGGTATATGCGTACAAAGTCGGGATTTTTGCTGAGAAGCGTGGGGGACAATGAGAAGCTTGTTATAACCCTTGCCAAAAATCCGGGCACTGTTAAAATTATAGGCTTGTCAATCGCGAACGGACTTGTTTCGCTTGCCGGAGCTGTTTATTGTCAGTACGGCAAAGCGTTCAATGTCGGCGCGGGAACGGGTACTGTCGTAATGGGACTTGCGGCTGTTATCATAGGCTCGACTGTTTTCAAGAAGATTAAATTTTTGCGTATAACAACGGGCGTGTTGCTTGGAATGATTGTCTATAAGGCGTGTATTTCCATCGCGCTCGCGGCGGGCTTGCGTTCGCAGGATACAAATTTGATGATTACGATTCTGTTTATACTGACGCTTGTACTTAACGAGTTTGTATTGAAGAAGAAAGCCGGGGTGAAGAAGAATGCTTGAGCTTTCAAACATATATAAAACCTTTAACAGAGGAACTATCGATGAAAAGGTTCTGTTTTCGGATTTCAATCTTACCGTAAACGACGGCGAGTTTGTCGGAGTTATCGGCTCGAACGGTTCGGGTAAAACCACCATGCTCAATATTGTGTCGGGTGATATGCCCGTAGACGGCGGAGATGTTATTCTTGCCGGCGAGTAGCTTAACGGAATGAAGAATTTTAAGCGCGCCGGAAGAATAGGGAGGGTCTTTCAGGACCCGTCCATGGGAACCTGTCCGTCAATGACGATATGGGAAAATATGTCAATAGCCGACAACAAGGGAAAAAGCTACGGACTCTCTTTTGGACTGAACCGTCAGAGAAAGGATTTTTACCGTTCCCAGCTTGAGCTTTTGGGAATGGGACTTGAGAATCGACTTTCAACTTCGGCGGGATCGCTTTCCGGCGGACAAAGGCAGGCTCTCGCGCTTATCATGGCAACCATGACAAGACCCGATTTGCTCCTGCTTGACGAGCATACCGCGGCGCTTGACCCCAAATCCTCGGACACGGTTATGATGCTTACCGAAAAAATTGTAACGGAAAAAAAGATTACCACTCTCATGGTAACTCATAATTTGCGTTACGCCGTTGAATACGGAACGCGAGCCGTTATGATGCATGAGGGCGGAATTATAATGGATATTTCCGGAGAGGAAAAGCAGAAAAGGACAATTAATGATTATCTGAAGATATTCAATGAAATAAGCATTGAATGCGGTAATTAGAAGAATATTTAATAAGGGGCTTTGCCCCGTCATTCAACATTTCAGTGGCGGATTGTACCGCCACTGAAAAAAGTAAGTGGAACCCGCCGCCTATAGAGGCGGGGGATATCTTACTTTTAGTTAAAATGAAAAGCTCCCGAATTTGACCAAAGGTTAAATTCGGGAGCTTTTTATTGGGTGAGCCGATGTTCCGAAAATTTAAATTGAGTAATTAATCGCGGCTACATACTTTCCACGGTTTCGATACCGAGTAAGCCGAGAGCTGTTTTAATAACCCGCGTTGACGCGTCAACAATAGCAAGACGGGCCTTTTTTGTTTCCTCATCAACATCATCCTTTAAAATCGGATTTGTGTTGTAGAATTTATTGAAAGCCTTTGTAAGATTTGTGACGTACCTGTTTATATAGAACGGTTCATTTTTATCTGCGGCATCCTTTACCGCGTCTCCGAAGGAATAAAGCTGCTTTACAAGCGCATATTCCTCATCTGAAACAGCCTTTGAGAGGTCGGCATCACTGTAGTCTATTCCCTCCGCGCGGCGCAGAATACTTCTGCCGCGGGCGTAGCCGTATTGACAATAGGGAGCGGATTCGCCCTCAAAGTCGAGCATTGTGTCCCAGGAGAAAATAATATCCTTTTCGCGTGAATTTTTCAGGAAAGTGTACAAAATCGCGCCGATGCCGATTTTTTTCGCTACCTCATCCTTGTTCTCCATGCTCGGACTGTTTGTTTCGATTATCGCGCGGGTTTTTTCTATTGATTCGTTAAGAACCTCCTCAAGGAATACAACGTCGCCGTTTCGTGTAGACATATTTTTACCCGGAAGCTTTACAAGTCCGAAGCCGATATGCGAGCAATTTTTGCTCCAGTCCCAGTCTGCCTTTTCCATAACCGCAAAAATCTGCTTAAAGTGCAGCACCTGCGGAGTGCCTACAACATAGATGTTTTTGTCAAAATCGTATGTGCGGTGACGGTACAGTGCGGCGGCAATATCTCGCGTCGCATAGATTGTTGCGCCGTCCGATTTAAGAATGATGCAGGGAGGAATATTCAGCTCGGAAAGGTCTACAACCTTAGCGCCCTCGCTCTCGGTAAGCAGTCCTTTTTCGTCGAGAATGTCAACAACCTCCTGCATTTTATCCGAATAAAACGCCTCGCCGTTGTACGAGTCGAATTTAACGCCGAGCATATCATAGACGCGCTTAAACTCTACAAGGCTTATATCTCTGAAATACTTCCACAGATCGGTTGTTTCCTTATCGCCGTCCTCAAGTTTTTTGAAATATTCGCGCGCTTCGTCCTCAAGCTCGGGATGCTCCTTTGCCTCCTCATGGAATTTCACGTAAATCTTTAACAGCTCTTTTATAGGGTCCTTGTCGATTACATCCTTGTCGCCCCAACGCTTATATGCCGAGATAAGCTTTCCGAACTGCGTTCCCCAGTCGCCCAAATGGTTGAGGGACTGCACATTATATCCCAGATGCTTGTAGATTCTCGGCAGAGATTTACCGACGGCGGTCGAGAATAAATGACCGATATGGAACGGCTTGGCGATATTGGGCGAGGAGTATTCGACGAGCACGGTTTTTCCGACTCCCAACTCCGAGCTTCCCCAGGCTTCTCCCGCCGACATAACCGCGTTGACGGTTTCCTTTTCAAATTCAGCGCGGTTAAAGAAAAAATTAAGATAACCGCCCGCCGCTTCGGCTCTGTCTATATACTTGTCCGAGGTGAATTTTTCCGCAAGCTCTTTGGCGATGAGCGGCGGAGCCTTACGCATTACCTTTGCAAGAGGAAAACATGGGAATGCCAAATCCCCCATTTTTTCGTCGGGCGGAGTTTCAAGCGCGCTTTCAACCGTATTTCTGTCAAGACCGGTTGCTTCGGTTATTTTGTCTGCTACGTATTCTTTAAAATTCATTGTGATTCTCCTTAATAGGCAAAACTAATTTTTGCAATATATCAATATGTACTTTTGTGCGTACAAAAGTACCAAAAATGTCGGGAGCCTTTTGCGGCATCGTGCGGACACGCACGCCCGATTAACATTATACCATCAATTTCCGATTTATGCAAGGCTGTATTTATTAAGCGATGAAACCGCTCATTAAATTTTATTTTCAAAAACCCTTTTGCTCCTGTCCAAAATTCCGTTCAGATATGCCAGGACAACTCCGTAATTGGTAATCGGTACGCCGACTTCGCGGCAGAATTCGATTCGGTTATTCATCGAGCGGGAGTTTATCATGCAGCCGCCGCAGTGGATAACGAGGTCATATTCACCGAGATTTTTCGGGAAGTCATGGTGTACATAATAATCAAATATTAAATTTTTGCCCGTGTGCCGACGCAGCAAATTCGGAATTTTCACTCTGCCGATGTCCTCGTGCGAGGTGTTGTGCGTACACGCCTCAGCCATCAATACTCGGCTGCCGTCCTTTAATCCGTCGATTGCGTCCGCTCCTCTGATAAGCTGACGTAAATCCCCCTTCATTTTTGCCATCATCATTGAAAATGAAGTGAGCATTATTTCCTTGGGGACTACCGAAGAAACAAATTTAAACGCCTGTGAGTCGGTCACAACCAAATCGATTCTATTAAGCTCGTTTAGGGTTTCCTCAAGCTCAGTGTCGCGCGTTGCGACGCATTTTATTCCGTGGTCAAGGCAGTCGCGCAGGAATTGAACCTGCGGAAGAATTATTCTGCCCTTGGGTGCTTCGGAATCTATGGGGATAACCATGACTACCGTGCTGCCGGCGGGGAGCAAATCGCCAATCATTGTGTCGTTGTCGGGATTTATTTTTGTAAGCTCGTCAATCAGACGCTTTTTCAGAGCATCGATGCTTGCGTCATCGAAAATAGACACCGAAACGGCATCGGGATATTTCTGCTTCAGCTCGGACGAAATTCCCAAATCGGTTTTTGTAAAAACAAGCAGATGTCCGATTTTCCTTTTGTTAAACAGTGATTTTGCTTTTGCGTAATCCTCCTCGTTGAAGTCCGCGCAATCGGCGGTGTACACGGCGAAGTCGGTGCGGTCGAGAATTTTTTCCGTTTTCTCAACTCGCTTTTCGCCTATTTCCGTGGCGTCGCCGAGTCACGCCGTGTCCGTCAACGCTATCGGACCGTAGGGGAAAACCACCATTGGCGTTGTTACGGGAGCGGGTGTCGTTCCGCGAGTGTTGGAAACAATCATCATATCCTGACCGATAAGCTTATTGAAAAGGGAGGACTTTCCGGCGTTTGTATTGCCGAAAATCGATACGTGGGTACGGAAAGCGATAGGTGTGTTTTTCATAATAAAATCCGTTGTGGATTAACACAGAATGAGTTTTTGCATTAATCCGCCTAAGCCTTTCTGCCCGCGAACAGTATGTGAAAAAAATCCGGCGCATTTATTCGCGGGCGAATAAATGCGTTAATCGCAAAGAAGCTGCCCTTTCGGACAGCTCCTTTGCCGTATGATTTTCGGTTATTCCGCCTCGGCGGCATTGATTATAACCGGAGTAGAGTCAATATTTATGCTGTTTCCGACAAAGCTAAATATATCGATGTCATCGGTGAAGTCCACATATGTGTCAAAACCGACGGAGGAATTATATCCGTTTGAAAGGATGAATACTCCCTCATCACCGGTAACAGCCTTAAATGTAAACTTTGCGATATATCCGTCGGAATTGGGTGTGTTTTCCGAATCGATTGTTGCCGTAACGATTTTAACGGAGTTGCCCTCGAAATCGGGATTGG
>JAJBTG010000193.1:0-615 GCA_020860985.1 Oscillospiraceae bacterium | reverse complement strand
TCGTTGACAAATTCATAGTTTACTTTGTCATATGAAACAACTGCCGACAAACCCGAAAGCCATGAATCCGAAACAATATTTTCGAGATTTATGTAAATATCAAATTCCTCGCCTGCCTCAACGGTTGTTTCGGGAGCCGCAAGTGAAAGAGTCGGCATGCCTTCCGTTGATTCCGGCATATCGCTTGTTACGATGTTTACGGTGTAGCTATCCGAATCCCATTCAACATCCGCGTTTAATGCTTCGCTTACAGCGCGGAACGGTATCATGGTTCTGTCGTTTAAGATTTGCGGAGCAACGTCAAGAGTAACTGTTTCGGTATCCGCGCTTAAAAGACTTGTGAAGGTATAAACCGTCATTTCGGGAGAGTCGATTGTAAGAATAACACGGGTAATATTGTCCTTACTGTTAATCGTAACCGTTCGCTCATCGCCGTCCCACGTAACCTTTGCGTCCATTGCCTCAAATACGCCTCTCGCGGGAATAAGAGTTCTGTCGTCGGTAATAATTGCCGGCTGATCATTGAAGGTTATCAACGCGCCGTCAACATAAACGTCGGGGTTGGTTTCGTCCGCCAATACCGCGGCGGAGGCGGAAAGCATCATAGCCGAAGCC
>JAJBTG010000168.1:7792-12259 GCA_020860985.1 Oscillospiraceae bacterium | reverse complement strand
TCGTATGCCTCTTCGCCAAGCGGCAGCAGCGATAAAACAGCGCAAACTATATATATAGCCGCCAGCGCGTTCACCACGCCCAAAACTCCGCCGAGCAGCGCGTTCGCCTGATTTATAACCGGAAGCTTTGCCGCGCCTTCCAAAAGCTTAAACAGTACAGCCAGAAGCAGCCTAATCAGAATAAACAGACCAACTATCGAAATAATTTTAAGCATAAGCATCGTAAGTCTGCGCGCAAGCTCATCGGTGGTTTTGCCGACGGTAGTGTTTACGCTGTTATATATATCGTCCGTATCTACCGTTTTCAGCATTTCCGACACTATATATCGCGGAATACCGGCGCTCTCGTCTATTTCCGCCTCGGCGGGATTTTCAAGCTCCACCGCCAGCGTTTCCGACATGGACGCGTATATGCTGTTGGCAAGCTCCGTCCCCGCGAGATAATTAACCGTAGGAGTTTTCAGTGCGATTACAAGCACAATCGTTATAATAAGCGCCGCCGTTTTCCAAACGGATTTTATAAGCCCTTTTTTAAAGCTTATTATAAACGCCAAAACAAGAACCGCCGCAATAATCAAATCCAAAATCATATAATCACATCCCGACTATTTCTATACTGTTTGAATATACAACAAAGAACTCGTCCTTGTCAAGCATTTTCAAATCCTTTATATCCATCGACGCGGTAAATTTTGCAAGCCGGCTGCTTCCCGGTCTGCCGTAAATAATATCTCGACCGTTGTTATAGATTATATAGTTTCCGTATATATCGACAAAATCGGGAAGCTCATCCGAGGAAAGCTGATATTTAAGTACGGCGCTTGAATTATATATGTTAATAAGCGGTATATTGGAATTGTCGAAAAGCAGAATTTTATTTCCCTTTTCATCAACCGCGTAATGTACAAACTCGGCATTTTCAAAGCGTTTGTCGTATATCAGCGAGCCGCTCGAGGTTATTCCGGCAATGCAATTATCGCCGAAAGCGTCTATCGTATCTCCGGTAAAATCTATATTAAAAAGTATTGTGTCCTCAAAAATCACCTGCGCGTAGCTCTCCGTTTTATTTATATCAAAAAACTGAACCATCGACTTAACCTGCTCGTCCGTATTCAAAAGCGCAACCGCGACTCTCCTTGACGACGCGGAAATATCCGCGCTTATTATATTGTCGCTTCCGGATGACCATGCAAAAATCTGATTTCCCTCTTTATTGAAAACAACAACCGCTCCCTTATAAGAGCTTTTGTCGGTAATTGCGACAACATCGCCGTTTGCCGAAAGATTGCACGTCAGAATATTATCATCCGTGTCAACCTCGTACACAAGCTTGCGGTCATTATATAGGCATATCTTTTTTCCGTTCTTTTCCGCGATAAGAATATAATTTCCGGCGGTCTTTAAAATGGGCGAAACTATAGTTGTGGTATTCTCCCATACGGTGTTTCTCGAATTGTCAATCAATGCCAGGAAATTGGAGTTGGCACAGACTATACCGCTTTTATATATTGAAAATTCCGAGCTTCCCGCCTTTTCAAGCGGTACTGTAACCGTGCTGTCCGCCGATACTTTGTATTTTTCCGCTTCCTTTACGTCGCCCTCCTCTGTCTGCGTATCATCGCTGCTTTTTGACGGCAGCTCAATACCCATCTTTGAAAAAACAATCGACACGTTTTTTGAGAAATTCTGCTTATATGTTCCGATAATTCCCGTATCAACCGTAACAAATAACACAACTGCCGACGCGATGAGCAGGGTTATTATCGAGATAGCGGCTATCTGCTTCTTTCTGAAATGATAATCCTCGTCCTCCTCATAATCCGTCAGGCTGTCAATCACGGTGATTTTCCCCTCGCCGCGAGCGAGCGTTTCCTTTTTACGCGTACTCTTTTCAGATTCTTGCGCTTCGTCGGATTTTGATTCGGATTTATTTTCGGACTCCGATTCGGGTTCTAAAGGCTCTTCGTCCTCCGAACCCTCCTCACCGTCTTTTTCGTCTTTCGTTACATCCGATTCCCGTGAAGCATCCGCTTGAGAATCGCCGCCCGTGTCCTCCGACGTTTCCTCGTCCGGCTCGTCCGCCTCCGAGCTTTCCTCAGCGGCGGCGGAAACCTTTTCCTCTATAAGCTCAACAAGAACCGGAACTCGCTCCTGAAGCTCCGCGGGAGGTTCATCCTCCCCGGCGGGGGATTCGGATTCCTCATCCTTTAATCTATCATAATAATTAATAATATCCTTTATCGCTTTTTCATTTATTTCGTCCACTAATAGTACACCTCCTTTAAGAAAAGTCCCTGCGGCGGTGCGGTTATGCCGGCTCTTTCCCGACATTTTGAATTGATTATATTCTCCATATCGCGCCAATCTATTTTGCCGCTTCCCACATATGCGAGAGTGCCGGCGATAATACGAACCATGTTATATAAAAATCCGTTTCCGACTATATCCAAAGCCATAACATCTCCCGACCTTGTAACATCCAACGAATAAATAGTGCGGACGGTTGTCTTAACCGTAAATCCGCTTGAGGCAAAGCCCACAAAATCATGCTCACCAAGAAATGCCGCCGCCGCGTTTCGGACGGCTTCAATATCAAGAGGAAATTTATAATGCCACGCGTATTTGCAGAGAAACGCGTCGTTAAAATCTCGGTTTAAAATTCTGTAAACATATCGCTTTTTAACGGCGCTGCCGCCGGCGTGAAATCCATCGTCAACCGTTTCCGCGTGAAACACGCGTATGTCCTCCGGCAAGCGCGAGTTAAGCGCATAGGGCAAACGCTCCATAGGAATGCTTGAATCCGTGTGGAAATTACACACATAGTTAAGCGCGTGAACTCCCGCGTCCGTTCTTCCGCAGCCTATGACATTTACGCGTTCGCGCGTAACGCTTTCAACCGCGTTCATAAGCGTTTCCTGGACGGTTATGCCGTTGGACTGTATCTGCCAGCCGTGATAATTCGTACCGTCATATTGAAGTTTAAGCTTAACATTCATTATACCATAGCTCCCGTTAAAATTCAATTGCAAATTCTGCTATTAATAAAATTGCGGCGCACACCGCGAATACCGCGGAGGCTTCTATATCAAGCTCCGTTATTTTCATTTCGTGCATTTTTGTGCGTTTGCCGCCGTTATAGCAGCGCGCATCCATCGCCATAGCCAACGCGTCCGCGCGGCGAAACGCGCCTATAAGCAGGGGAATAATCAACGGTATTGCCACCTTTGCGCGGTTTATAATATTCCCCGATTCAAAGCTCGCGCCCCGCGCAAGCTGCGCCTTGCAGATTTTATCCGCTTCCTCCGCAAGAGTAGGAATAAACCTGATTGCAATCGTCATCATCATTGCAATTTCCTGCGTCGGAACCTTTATTTTTCTGAGCGGGCTGAGCAGCCTTTCAATTCCGTCCGTAAGCGCGAGCGGCTTTGTTGTAAGAGTCAAAAGTGACGCTCCTTCCACCAAAAGCAGCAGTCTTATACTGATGCTCACCGCCGCCGCGATTCCTTCATAGGTAACCGTAAGCTTGAAAAACGGTATCGAAAAAAACGTATTTCCGGGAACCGTGAACAGGTTTACGACCGCCGTAAAGAAAAAAATCCAAAGCATGGGGCGTATGCTCCTCAGCATTAATCTAATCGGAATACCGCAGATTATCACAAGCGTAATCGTGTAAACCGTCAGAATTATATATGAAACAGCCTTATCCGCCGTAAAGACAAGCATAAGATATACAATTGTCAAAATGATTTTTATTCTCGGATCAAGCCTATGCACGGGCGATTTGCCCGAAAAATACTGTCCTATTAATATGTTCATTTCATTCTCCGATCAATTTTTTTATTGCGTCCGCGGCATCCTCTACGGTATAAATGTTTTTGGGAATATCATAACCAAGACTGTTTAGTCTGCCGACAATGCGGGTAATCTGCGGAACCTCCAGTCCAATCTCGCAAAGTCTTTCGCTTCTTGAAAATATCTCCTCGACAGTTCCCTCCATATCAATCCCGCCCTTATTCATAACTATTACTCTTTCGGCGGTTTTTGCCACATCCTCCATCGAATGCGAAACGAAAATTATAATCATTTCCCTCCGAGCCTCATGCAAATTCCGTATAATATTGAGTATGCCCTCCCTACCGCCGGGGTCAAGTCCCGCCGTCGGCTCATCCAAAATCAAGACCTCCGGCTCCATCGCCAGAACTCCGGCGATTGCCGCGCGGCGCTGTTCGCCGCCCGACAAATCAAAAGGCGACCTGTCAAAATATTTTTCGTCAATGCCCACGGCGTTCGCCGCCCGCACGGTCCGTTCATGGATTTCCTTTTTGTCAAGTCCCATATTCCTCGGACCGAACGCTATATCCTTATAAACGGTTTCCTCAAAAAGCTGATGCTCGGGATACTGAAACACAAGTCCGACCTTTTGACGAACAAACCGCATATCCGCTCTTTTATCGGTAATATTCATAT
>JAJBTG010000168.1:0-7782 GCA_020860985.1 Oscillospiraceae bacterium | reverse complement strand
CGTTAAGGAAAATACTGCCCGATGACGGCTTAATCAAACCGTTCAGATGCTGTATGAGCGTGGATTTTCCGCTGCCCGTATGACCTATAAGCGCGGTCAGCGAGCCGTCGGGAATTGTCAGGTTTATATTGAAAAGCGCCTGACGTTCGCCCGGCATTCCCGACTGATATATGTAATTCAGATTTTCAATCCTAATCATGCAAACCTCCCAAAAGTCCCGTAAGGCAGGCGACACATTCGTCAACATCAAGAATATCCGGCGGGATATCCACTCCCGACTTCCTCAGCTCATAAGCAAGCTCCGCCGCCTGCGGCACATCAAGTCCGATTTCCTTGAGCCGCTCAACATTTTTAAAAACCTCCTTGGGCGTGCCGTCAAAAATAATTTTCCCGCCGTCCGTAACTATGGTTCTGTCCGCCTGAACAGCCTCGTCCATATAATGCGTTATGAGAATAATCGTTATTCCCTTTTCACGACGCAGCATTTTTATTGTTTCCATAATCTCCGCTCTGCCCTTAGGGTCGAGCATCGCGGTAGGCTCATCCAAAACTATACATTCCGGCTCCATTGCCAGAACCGACGCTACCGCGATTTTTTGTTTCTGTCCGCCGGATAAATCGGAGGGAGAGCTTTTCGCATATTCCTCCATCCCGACCGTTCTCAAGCACTCGTCTACTCGGCGGCGTATTTCCCTCGGCTCAACACCGAGATTCTCCGGCGCAAACGCAATCTCATCCTCTACCACCGCGGCGACAATCTGATTATCGGGGTTTTGAAAAACCATTCCGACATCGGAGCGTATGTCAAGTATATGCGATTCGTCCCGCGTATTCATACCCTTTACATAAACCACGCCGCCGCTCGGGAGCAGAATCGCGTTGAAAAGTCTTGCAAGCGTGGACTTGCCCGAACCGTTGCGCCCCAGCACCGCCGTAAACGAGCCTTTTTCTATTTTGAGATTTATTTCGTGCAGTATGTCAGCATCCCCCGCGTACGCAAAGGTAAGCCGCTCCGTCCTAATCATTTTGCCACCTTCCGCTTATTCCGCAGGGTAAAATCAATCCGTTTGAGGACATTCTCAATCCGATTTCGTCCGCCGTTACTCTTCCTCCGAAGCGCCGCGACACCGTCATTGTAAGAACATTTATCAGTACCTGCGCGCTCAATCCCGTGGTATAAGAGTTTATGAGGAAAAACAACGGTATATCCGAAAGGATTTTCATACAGTCCTCAATCAGCGGATAAAGCTCGTTTTCAATTTTCCAAACCTCTCCCGACGGTCCTCTGCCGTATGAGGGGGGATCCATAATAATCGCGTCGTACTGCCGCCCGCGGCGAAACTCGCGCCGAACAAATTTCTTAACGTCATCTACAATATACCTCACCGGTTTATCGCCGAGATGCGAGGATATAATATTCTCCTTTGCCCATGTTACCATTCCCTTTGACGCGTCAACATGAACCACCTCCGCGCCTGCGGCAAGTGCCGCCGCCGTCGCGCCGCCCGTATAGGCGAAAAGATTTAAAACACGGATTTGCCGTCCGGCGTTTTTTATAAGCTCCGAAAACCAATCCCAGTTTACCGCTTGCTCGGGAAAAAGACCGGTGTGCTTAAAGCCCATCGGTTTTATATTAAAGGTCAAATCTCTGTAGCCGATTGTCCAACGCTCGGGCATTTTCTTATTAAAGAACTGCCATTTTCCGCCGCCCGAATCGGAACGGTGGTACCATGCGTCGGTTCTGCTCCATAATTCCTTTTCCGATTTAACGCTCCATACCGCCTGGGGGTCGGGACGCCGAAGCAAATACTTACCCCAGTATTCAAGCTTCTCTCCATCGGCGCTGTCTATTAATTTATAATCAGTCCAGTTGTCTGCACACCACATATAGTTTCTCCTTTGATAAGGCGCTATGCGCCGTCCTTTCGCGTTTTGGCGACGAGGCAAAAATCAAGCCCCGAAGGCACAAGGCTCCCGCCGCCCGAAGCGCAGAAATTTCCTTCCCTTAGCCGTAGATATATTTACTCAGTTTAATATTGTATCACTTTTTAACGAGGTTATCAAGACGGTAGTGGATATGTCAAGGTTTTGATAAGAATTTGTAACAGTCCGAAAATAAAAATCACCGCCGCACCCGATAAATTAATACTTGCCATATCGCGGTAAATATATTATACTGAAATTAACACGTACTAAACAGGCGTTAAAATTAATTCAAATCACAGAACAGGAGATTATTATGGAGCTGCCGCAGAAATTTACGGAACGGATGAAATATATGCTGGGGGACGAATACGGAGATTTTATTGACGCGTTTGAAAACACTCCGGTCTACAGCGGTATACGGATTAACAGCGCAAAGGCGGGCACGAAGGAGGCTATTCTTTCGGTCTTGGGAAATTTGGAGCCTGTGCCGTGGTGCGCCGACGGATTCTATGCCGACAAATCGGTAATTTCGGGAAATCACCCGTACCATATGGCGGGACTTTTCTACTTTCAGGAGCCGTCGGCAATGTCGGCGGTTGCCGGACTTCCAATTGAAAAAGGGGATTTTGTCCTCGATTTATGCGCGGCTCCGGGCGGAAAATCCACTCAGGCGGGCGCACTCCTAAACGGCAGCGGACTGCTTGTTTCAAACGAAATAATTAAAAAGCGTGCGGAGATTTTATCGGAAAATATTGAGCGTATGGGACTTTCAAATACGATAGTCACAAACGAAACCCCGCAAAGACTGGCGGAAAAGTATCCCGAATTTTTCGATAAAATTATAGTTGACGCGCCGTGCAGCGGCGAGGGAATGTTTCGCAAGGAGCCGCAGGCAATAGATGAATGGAGCGTTGAACATACAATGTCCTGCGGAACGCGGCAGAAGCGTATTCTCGACTGCGCCGTTAAAATGCTCAAACGCGGCGGCTATATCGCTTATTCGACCTGCACTTTCGCGCCGGAGGAAAACGAAAGGGTTGTCGCGTACCTGCTTGAAAGCTATGATTTAGAGCTGTGCGATACGGGACTTGATATGCTTGACCGCGGAAAAACGGAATGGTCCGGCTCGGATTTCGATATGTCGAAAACGCGCCGCATATTCCCGCATCATCAAAGGGGCGAGGGACATTTTACGGCTCTTTTGAAAAAGCGGGGAATCTCCGAGCCTAAAATCGAAAAAAAGGAAAAGCCGAAAAGAGCCGACAGCCTGCAAAGCGACGCAGTATCGCTTTACAGAAAATTTGAGTCGGATGCTCTCAATACCGTCTTAAACGGCGATTTTGTGCTGTTCGGCGAGAATTTATATTTAAAGCCCCGTGGCGCGGATATCGATAAAATCAAGGTGGTGCGCTGCGGACTTCATTTGGGCGTATGCAAAAAAAATCGGTTTGAGCCGTCCCACGCTTTGGTTATGGCTTTGAAAAAAGAGGATTTTAAATCATATATAAACCTAAATCATGACAGCTCCGAGCTTAAAAGCTATCTGCTCGGCGATATTATAGAGTGCGGTAAAAAGGGTTGGACCGCCGTTTTGACGGACGGATTCCCGATAGGGTGGGGGAAAGCCTCGGGCGGAGTCCTTAAAAATCATTTTCCGAAATCCATGCGTTTAAGGAAATGATTTTTACACACTGTCATTTGCGGAGCAATTTTTATTAATCAAAAATGTGTATGGATTTAATAAAATATTTTTAAAATTCTCTTGACACAATGCATTAATAATGATAGTATATTAGTAATAGATAGAGGTGCGTTTTTTATCAGTAACCGCGCGGAGATTTGTAACTGTCTTTGATGCGCGGTGAAAGGGAAAAATGCCGAAGTTTCGATTGTGTTACAGCGTTCGAAGCTGGGCATACTGTTAACAGCAGTATGACTGTCATCATAACATGATGGAGAGCTATCGCATATAACTATGTATTATAGGCAGTAACTCTCGGAGTTGCTGCCTTTATTTATACGCCGTTTCCGGCGGGAGCTTTGACTACAAATCAAATATCTCACACTGAAAACGTTGAATTACGGGGCTTTGTCCCTTATTAAAATGAAAGAAGGAATTATTCTATGAAAGAAAATTACAAGGTAGGTATTATAGGCGCAACGGGTATGGTGGGACAGCGTTTCATCACACTTCTTCATAATCACCCTTGGTACACGATAGAAGTACTTGCGGCATCTCCGAGAAGCGCCGGCAAGGCATACAAGGACGCGGTCGGCGCTAAGTGGGCGATGGACGAGGAAATCCCCGCAAGCGTTGCGGATATGATAGTTATGAACGCGACGGACGACGTCGAAAAAATCGCGGGTATGGTTGATTTCATATTCTGCGCGGTAGATATGAAAAAGGACGAAATCAAGGCTCTTGAGGAAAAATACGCAAAGGCTGAGTGTCCGGTTGTTTCAAACAACAGCGCGCACCGTCACACTCCCGATGTTCCGATGATTATCCCCGAAATCAATCCGCAGCATCTTGAAATTATTCCCGCTCAGCGTGAAAGACTTGGCACAAAGCGCGGTTTCATAGCGGTTAAGTCGAACTGCTCCTTGCAGTCGTACCTTCCCGCAATGGCTGTCGTAAATATGAAGTACCCGATTGACCACGCGCTTGTTACAACATACCAAGCAATATCAGGTGCGGGCAAGACATTTGAAACATGGCCCGAAATGGTTGACAACCTTATCCCGTACATCGGCGGCGAAGAGATGAAATCCGAGGTTGAGCCGAATAAGGTACTCGGTAAAATCAAGGGCAAGGAAATAGTACCGTCGGACGCTCTTTCAATAGAGTGCCAAACCTACAGAGTGCCGGTATCAAACGGCCACACGGCGGCAATTTTCTTCTCGTTCAAGGACAGCGCAAATAAGCCGTCCGTAGAGGAAATCGAAAAAATGTGGGCGGAATACGAGGGTGAGCCGCAGCAGCTTAACCTTCCTCACGCTCCAAAGCAGTTCATACACGTATACACAGAAAAGGACGCGCCGGATCAGCCGCAGATTAAAACCGCGCGCGAAATCGACGGCGGTATGGCGATAAGCTGCGGCAGACTTCGCGAATCAACTCAGTACGATTACAAGATGGTTTCTATGAGCCACAACACCCTCCGCGGAGCAGCCGGCGGCGCGGTACTTCTTGCCGAGCTTCTGACCGCTAAGGGATATATGGACTGATGCGGAAATAGGAATGAATATGTAAGTTTGGGTTTGTGGGGGTGAATGCTACGCGTTGAAAACCCCTCCCCTAGTAGGGGAGGCTTTATGTAGCGACTATTCAAGGCTCCCCTACTAGGGAAGCCGACGGATGAGGGTGATTTTCAAGGCAAAGCCTTGAAAATCTTTCACAAAGCGTTACTAATCTAAACCCAAATTTAAAACTTGAACAAACTACAAATTTAAAAAGGAGGAGATTTTATTATGGCAAAAACATTACCATTCACAGGCTCGGGTGTTGCTATCGTAACGCCGTTTGACGGCTTAAAAACCAATTATGACGAGCTTGGCAGACTTATTGAAATGCATATTGAAAAAAAGACGGACGCTATTATAATCTGCGGAACAACCGGCGAAGCGTCTACAATGCCGGACGAGGAGCATCTTGCGGCAATCGAATACACGGTTAAAAAAGCAAATAAGCGTATTCCGGTAATCGCGGGAACCGGCTCAAACGACACCGCGCACGCAATCGAGCTTACAAAAAAAGCGGAGGCGATAGGCGCGGACGGAATCCTTTCGGTAACTCCGTACTACAATAAGACTACGCAAAAGGGTCTTGTCGCCCACTTTACCGCAATCGCGAATGCCGTAAAAATTCCGGTTATTCTTTACAATGTACCGTCAAGAACGGGTATGAGCTTCGCTATCGACACTCTTAAGGAGCTTGCGAAAGTAGAAAATATCGTAGCGGTAAAGGAGGCAAGCGGAAATATCAGCTATATGGCTAAGGTTGCCGCACAGGTTCCTGAACTTTACATTTATTCCGGCAATGACGATATGATTGTTCCGACGCTTTCGCTCGGCGGCAAGGGCGTTATCAGCGTTGTCGCGAATATTCTTCCCGAGGAAACACATAATATATGCGAATATTATTTTAACGGAGATGTCGCTAAATCAAGAGAGCTTCAGCTTCGTATGCTTGACCTTATAAACAACCTGTTTATCGAGGTTAATCCGGTGCCTGTAAAAACGGCTATGAATTTGCTCGGCTATAATGTCGGAAATCTTCGTATGCCGCTTATCGAAATGGACGATGCAAATCTTGAAAAGCTTAAGAAATCAATGATTGATTTCGGTATGAATCCGGTGTAAAGGAGAAAGACCAATGACAAAAATTATTATGAACGGTTGCAACGGCAAAATGGGGCAGGTTATAACACGTCTTATATCAGAGGACAGCGAATGTGAAATCGTTGCCGGCTTTGACGTAAACGACACGGTTGAAAACACATATCCGGTTTATTCCAATCCCGATGAATTTACCGGCGACGCGGATGTTATAATCGTGGTCTCGCACGCGTCCGCGCTGACAAGCATGGGGCGCTGCTGGAAGAAAAGAAAGCTGCCGGTAAGTGTCGCATAAATCTTCTTATAGACCTCGCAAAAAAAGCGACAAAGCTGCTTGAGGGCAGTTTTGACATAGAAATCGTAGAGCGCCACCATAACCAGAAAATCGACGCTCCGTCCGGAACGGCACTCGCAATCGCGGACGCCATAGACGAAACTCTTTCATATCCGGCGGAATATGTCTATGACAGGCACTCGGTGCGCAGAAAAAGGAAAAAGACGGAAATCGGACTTCATGCGGTGCGCGGCGGCACAATCGTCGGCGACCATGAGGTTATTTTCGCCGGTACGGACGAGGTTATCGAGCTTAAGCACAGCGCGCACAGCAAAGAGGTATTTGCCGTGGGCGCAATCAAGGCGGCTAAGTTTATGACCGATAAACCCGCCGGTATGTATAATATGAATGATTTAATCAGTAATTTATAACTAAATTAAGATGTCCCTCGCCTGAGGCGGGGGACATTTTATTTTAGCTATTTCACATCAACCTTTTCGCCCGACAAAATTTTGTTCATGGTTCTTGCCGCGCACATCTTACCGCACATCGAACAGGTATGCTTCTCCTCGGGAGGCAGCTCGTTATAATAGCGCTGCGGCTTTTCCGGTTCGATTGCATATTTGAACATTTCATCCCAGCATACGCGCCGTCTTGCGTCGCTCATCTTATCGTCAATCTCACGAGCGCCTTTAATGCCCTTTGCCAAATCTCCCGCGTGAGCAGCGATTTTTGACGCTACAATTCCCTCCTTACCATCGTCCGCGTGGGGTAACCGCAGATGCTCCGCCGGAGTTACATAGCATAAAAAGTCCGCGCCGTTAGCCGCGGCAATCGCGCCGCCGATTGCGGAGGTTATATGGTCATAGCCGGGAGCAATATCCGTAACAAGAGGACCGAGAACATAAAACGGCGCGTTATGGCACAAGCGTTTTTCAAGCTTCATATTCGCTTCAATTTCATCGATTGCCATATGTCCGGGTCCCTCAATCATAACCTGAACATTCTTTTCCCACGCGCGTTTTGTCAAAATTCCAAGCTCGATAAGCTCCGTAATCTGGGACGCGTCAGTCGAGTCATGTGTGCAGCCGGGGCGGCACGCGTCGCCAAGGCTGATTGTAACATCGTATTTTGCGAGAATATCAAGTACCTTGTCGTAATATTCATAGAACGGATTCTCCTTTCCGGTCATTTCCATCCAAGCGAAAATCAATGAGCCGACGCGCGAAACAATATTCGTAAGT
>JAJBTG010000197.1 GCA_020860985.1 Oscillospiraceae bacterium | reverse complement strand
TAATATGGACATGTAAAAAATTATTATCTTAAATTTAAGGGGTGTGGCTTTGTGGAGAATGAAATTCTGGAAAATGCCAAAATGCTGCTTGGAATCAGTGACAGTGATTCGGATGAATTGCTCCTATTCCTGATAGACGACACTATAGGCGCGGTTATGAAATATTGCAGAATCGATGTGCTTCCGTATCAGCTCTACGGACTTACGGCGCAGATGGTTGCGGAAACATACCGTTCTCGAGGATACGGTGGCACGGATTTGTACGGCGGAGTTAAATCGGTTACCGAGGGGGAAAGGTGCGTTGAGTTTGATACGGAGCTTTCGTGCTTCGGGAGCTATGTTCCGAGGCTTGAGCCGTTTATAAATAAATCCGCGCGTTTGCCCTCCGATATGGAGGTGTGCGATGAACAGGGTTAAAAACGCATTTTCGTATTTTTGCAAGACGCCCGCGGATATTTATTGCATTAAGAGCGGCTCCGGGTATTCTTCGGCGGCGGAAAAGGAATATGTCTGTACGGTGTCGGCGGATATTCAGCCGTACAGCGGTCAGCTTGAGGAAAGAGAGTTCGGACTTGACGCGGTTAAGCGTTTTAAAATGTACTGCTCCGACAATGAAAATATATGCGAGGGTAACTATGTTAAATTTGACGACGAGATGTACCGCATTACATATGCCGAGAGATGGAGCATGGGTATTACGGCTCTTATCGAAAGGGTGTGTTCTGATGATTAGTATTTCGGGAAATACCGATTCGCTGTTTTCGGGGATAAGTACAGAGGGAGCTATGGAGCGCGCGGCGGAGTTTGTCGCGAAAAACGCGGAGGAGATGTGTCCGGAGGACATGGGCGATTTGAAAGATTCGATTTCAGCCGAAGCGTCGGAATGCGGCGCGTCCGTAAAGGCGGACGCGGATTGCGCCGCATATGTTGAGTTCGGCACTTGTACAGCGGCGGCAAGACCGTTTCTTGTTCCGGCGCTGCTGAATAATGCCGCCGAGGTTAGGGATATTATCAGAAATTCGGTTGTTGCGAAGGAGGGATAATGTGATTGATGTTAATCCGGAATTGGAAAAATCATTGAGTGATTTGGATTGTACGCTTGTCTATCAGCATCCCGAGGGCTTTAACAAGCTGCCGGTTGTAAGCTATTACAATCTTACCGAGTCGGTTTCAATGTCATACGACAATGAGGAGCAACTCCAGGACGGCGTTGTTCAGCTTGACATTTGGGCGGAGGTTCCCGATGAATGTGGGAGGATTGCGCTTGAGATAAACGGTCTTTTGACGGCGGACGGCTGGTGCAGGCAGTTCTCTATGGATATTCCAAAGCAGAGTGGGGAAAGAGCGTATCATCGAACGATGAGATATGTTAAATGCTTTTGCTGAGGGACGGATGATTTAAAATGTTGGGGTGGAGATGGGTAGATGTGGGCGAACGCTGTTCGCCCCCATGAGGTGGGAGTTGGGCACATATAAGAAACGTCTTATCGGCCCGCAGATAAGAGCGTTAAAATGAATATTTACTTTTGCGGGCAGAAAGGCTATGGAAATTAATATGAAGAAACCTTTACCTACGATAGGAGTAGACAGATATACTTTTTTTAACATCGTTTCGGACGATGAAAACGGCGCGGAATACGGAGAGGGAGTCAACCTCAAGGGTATAGTTGAAATCGCGCCGACGGATGCCGGCAGTTCCGATACATTTGACGCGGACAACGGCGCTTATGAAACAACAACCTATATAGAAAAAATCGGGCATGAGATTACCAACGCGGATATCCCTCCGGAGGTTGACGCTGTATGGAGAGGTCTGGAACGCAATAACGGAGTAGTCGAGGTCGGCAACGATACGGCTACGGTTTATTTCGGAGTGGCTTGGAGAATCTTAAAGTCCGACGTAACTTACAGATATGTAAGATATTATAAAGGGTCGTACAGCTTCGCTTCAAATGTCGGAGGAAAGACGAAGCCGTCTTCGGGAAGCATCGATAAGCAGACGGCTAAGGCGACATATACGGCGGTTCAGCGCGACTATGACAATAAGTATTACGCTTATTTTGACGAGAGCGACCTACCCGACGGAATCACCGGGGACGAGCTTGCGGAGAATTGGTTCTCGGATATGAATTGGTATCCGACGGTCTGATTTAAAATATACTCTTATTACTTTTTACCTGCCGATAAGAGATTTTTTGATTATTTTTATGCCGGCACAGGACGGCGGAACGGAGATTATTATGCAGCATACATTAAGCTTTACGGTTGGGGATACTAAATATGTGTCCCGTCCGTTTGATTTTGAAACAATGTGCGTTATAAACGACGCGCACAACGATAAGGAAAAGAGAGGCCCGTTGAATATATGCCGCGACGCGGTGGATTATATATTCGAGGGTACGGACGCTACTCAGGAGGTTATAAACGCTCTCGGCGCGGAGGAAAGAACTAAGCTCTGTATGACGCTTTGGGGCTTCTATATAGACGCTATTTCCTCAAAAAACGAGTAGAGTCGGGCGGGGGAGGTAAGCTGAGAGATATATATCCCGTATTTTTCAGATACCATCATATTCTGCCCGACGAGGTAGGCAGACAGAATCCGTGGATGCTTTTCAAGCTGCTTGACAGTCTTGAGGAACAAACGGATGATTTTGATTATTCAAATAATGAGCATCTTATGATGTTCTATGGCAAATAGGGGGGTGAAATTATGGCGAATGCGGCTGATTTGGTCGTTACTATAACGGGCGATGTTTCGGGACTTACCGACGCGGTAGATACGGCAAAGGAAAGCCTTTCATCGCTGGACGCTTCCGCAGCCGCTTCAGCGGGGCTTGACAGTATAGGATATATTTACGGTGAGGCGTTTAAAAAAAGCTATATGACGGTCGCGGATTCGTGGAGGAGTAGAATTCCGTCCTTTATGTCGGAGAGGGCGCAGGAGCTTTTCGAGCTTGAAAAGGTTGAGTTTGAGCATAAGCTTAATTCGAGCAATATGCCGCTTACGGAACAGCTGGATTGGTGGAAGGACGCGGCGGAAAAATTTGCGATTAGCGCGGAGGCGGTTATGGAATGTGAGGAAAATGTGTTCTCCATAACACGCAAAATCGCGGACAAGCTGAATACGGAGTCAATGACGTATGTAACGGACAGGGCATACTTCAATGATTACGACAGCGTGGGCGATACGCCGTTCGACGCGTTTGACAGGGTGCGCGGCAGGAATTACGAGGATTTTCAATCGGGTATTATAACATGGCAGGAATATACGGACAATGTTTCGAGTATAGGCGCGGCGATGTATGAGGAAAGATTGGCGCAGTCGAAGCGCTGGCTGGAGCAGGAGAGCAAATACAATAATTTGAGCAATGAGGACTATATCGCGGGATTGGAACGTATGATGGATTATACGGCAGAATATTACGATTACGGAATCATAACGTACAGAGAATACTGCGAAAATATGCAGTCGCTTTCAAACGCGGTCACGGACAAGGAAAACGAAATGAACAGAGCCGTTTATGAAAAGTGGCTATCGGATGCGGAAAATTGGAAAAAATTGTGCGATACCTACGATGATTGGGAGGAATACGGCGACAGCACGGTGCAATTTTATGAAAGGTGCATTGAGAGGATAGGCGAGCTTTACCGCGACGGATATATAAGCTGGCAGGAATACAGCGATGAAACCATGAATTATTCCATGGATTTGTATAACGCACAGATGGATGAGGCGGAGGAGCTATTGGAGGCGCAGTACGCATATATAAGCCGCGTTAAAACAGAGCTTTCGGATAAGGAAAGTGCGCTGAAGGAATCATGGGAGGTTGAGGACAGAACCGACGATATTGCGGAGGTTAAGAGCCTTATGGCGATTTATAAAAACGCCGTTACGGAAAAAGGAAAAAGTAAGTATGCCGATTTGGAGGAGCAGCTTAAGGAGCTTGAGCGCGAGGAGGAGCTGTATCAATTGGAAAAGTCCGACAATGAAATTATCGAGAAATTGGAATCGGAATACAGTGCGATGGAATCGGATAAAAAGAAATTGCTTTCGTCAATTCAAAGCGCGGGAATCAATGTGCAGGGACTTATAGACGGAATTAACTCCGATGTAAGCGGTATACAGAATGTTATGGCGGCGCTTGCCGCTCAGATTATAAACGCGATAAATTCAAAAAGCACATATTCCGATAACCGTAGCTTCAGCATTTCCGCAGCGGATGATACGGCACTGAAAAATCTGACTAAAAGCATGGAGGAAACAATCGCGAGTGGGAGGTATTACTAATGAGGAAAGGATTTACATATAAGGGTTTGCATTCATCTCAATTCGGTGCGGTAGCCAAAACGAAGTCAAGACCTGTTTTGCCGGAAATGAAAAGCTACACCTTTGAATCTCCGATTGAGGACGGCGCATATGACTTTTCGGCGGTGAACGAGTACGGACGGGCATTTTATAATGATAGGTTTTTTGAAGTGCAGCTACAGATTAGTGCGGATAATCTGAGGTTGCTTGAGAAAAAGGTATCAAAAACAGCGGCATGGCTCAAAGGCAGCGGCGAGCTTATTTTTGACGATATGCCGATGGTTAAATGTAAGTCGTGGGTTGGTTCCGAGATGGGATTTGTACCGGAGCTTTACGGAAGGAAAGCCGTCCTTACGGCGGCTTTCAGAGTTGAACCGTTCAGCTTTGCTGTTTTTGATACGGCGGACGGTCCGGTTATAGATTCGGCATTTGAACTCGATTTAAATATTCCGCTCGATATTTCAGATGTTCTTACATGGTATTTTACCGGCGACACGAGCAGCTATACGTATATATCGAAAACGCTTGAAGCGGTAAACGCCGGAAATGTTCATGCAAGACCGATTATACGAATTGACGGAAGCGTTAAAAATATCACTCTTTCATGCGGGGATAAAGAGCTAATCATTAATACGTCGGCGAGCGGATTTATTATCGATTTAAAGAAGCAGACGGTGACGGATTCGGACGGCGAAAGTGTTATGAAATATGTAGGCGGCGATTTTTTTGAATTGGGTATACCGTCGGACAGCGTGGATATAACGCTTTACGTGATGGGCGAAGCGGTGGTTTCGATTGAGTATGAGCCGCGATTTATCTATGATTTTGATTTAGATGATGTGGATTGGAGTGTTAGCAATGCTTAGACTTTTTGAGCATGACGCATCGGATTTCACAAGCGGTCAGACGGCAGTTCTGGGGGATGCGGTAAATGTTAAGCTTACGCGGGAAATAAACGGCAATTGTACGCTTAGCTTTGACTATCCCATGAATGATGAAAAGGCGGATTTGCTTGAGGAAAATATGATTGCGGTATGCGAGGAACAGGCGTACAGAATTATTAAGCTTACGCGTTCGTATGATGGACGGAGCGTTATCAGTGCCGAGTGCCTGCATATTTATGACGCGGACTCGCAAAAGATACATTTGCAGAATGTGCCGGATATGATAGGCAAAACACCGCTTGCGGTTATGAAAAAGATATTTTCCGATACACAGTTTACTCTGTTTACCGACAGTGAGCTTTCGGCTCTCGGTATGAAGCGCGTGGACTCTGACGGATTTGAGATTGATTTTTTTTCGGAGGATAAAACAACTCCGCATGACGTTATGCAGGAAATAATTAAAAACTGCGGTAAGGGTGAGATTTATGCGGACAACTACAAAATAGCGTTGGTAGAGAGAATCGGCAGCGACAAGGGATTGAGATTGAGGCTTGGAAAGAATATGGAAAATCTTACGGTCGAACGGGATATAACGGACCTTGTTACGCGCCTGTATCCGTATGGCTACGATGACGCGCATATCGGGTCTGTAAATGACGGAAAGCAATATATTGACAGTGACAATATTTCGATTTACGGGGTGCGCGAGGGATATGTCGATTACAGCGACTACAGCGATCCTGAGAAGATAATGAGCCGCGCGGAGTGGGAGTTCAGCGCGGCGAATGCGGAACGAATAGATGTGCCGGATATAAATATTTCGGGTGATGTTATAGATATTGCAAGGCTCGCGGAATACGGTGAGGTTGAATGCGCTCAGTTGGGCGACACGGTTACGGTTTCGGATGGGAGAAATTCGTTTGTTGAGCGAATTATAAAAATTGAATCGTATCCGTATGAGCCGAAGCAGACGCGGCTTTCTGTAGGACGCGTTAAAAAGGATTTGTTCTTTTACCTTAATCAGATGGGATTGCTGTCGAAAAGCTATAAGAAGGCATCCGCGGGAAGCGGAAAGGTAAGGGCGTTGTCCATTTCCGGCTCGGTTATTGTTGACGGAATCTCTACAAATGCCGATGGCGAAAGAGAGTTCAGCGGCGTGGTAGACGCATCATATATAACATTGTCGGGAGTTAAAATTACCGAGCAGGACGGCGCGATTTATATAGACGGCAAAAAAATATTATTGGAGGAGACAGAGGAAGAATGAAATTAGATTTTGATTACAGCGGAGTAACGCTGTTAAAGAATTGGTGGACTCAGGTTAAGGCGAATTTTCAGACGATACAAGACGAGCATAATGAGCTTGAGGAGGATTTGAGCGAGGAGGTCAGCGCGCGAAAGAGCGCGGACAGCACGTTGCAGACGAATATTAATTCCGAAGCGACGGCGAGGAAGTCGGCGGACAGCACATTGCAGTCTAACATTGACGCTCATGCCGAAACCGTGGGCGACGGCTCGACATACGGTCATGTTAAATTGTCGGATAGTACAAACAGTACAGACGGAGCGTCAGGCGGTTATGCCGCAACTCCTTACGCAATTAATTTAGTTCGTCTACAGGCGGTAGACGTGTCTGACACCCTTAATCTTGAAACATTCGCAAGAAAAAACCAGGACACTACGTTGCAGAACAATATTGATGCCGAAGCGGAAGCGCGTGAAGCGGCGGACAGCACATTGCAGTCTAACATTGACACCGAAGCGGAAGCGCGTGAGGCGGCGGACGCGGAACTGTTGGAGCGAATAAATTCAATTGACGGCGCGGAGGCAATACCGGTTGAGGCAATTGTCACAACTCAAGTAAGCAACTTGTTGGTTTATTCGGACAGCGCATTGTCAAGTGGAACAATATATTATCTTTCGAGCAATGACAGTGTTTGGGCGGCTACAGGCGCGGGTAACGACACCATAGTAGATACCGACGAAAATCGATGGAGTACCTATAACGCCGACGGCAGCAGCGTGTATTCCATTGCGGGCGGCACGTCGTATGTGATAAAGCTTACTTCCGACGGCAAGGCGCTCATCTTAGCGGAGGGTGATTCGCCCGTGTGTCTGCAAAACGACGGCGTTACGTATATAAACGAGGATTGCATTGACAAAACAGCGTTAAGATCGAACATTGAAGCGGAAGCAACGAAGTGTGAAGCGGCAGACAGCAAATTGCAGTCTAACATTAACACCGAAGTGTCGGCGCGTGAAGCGGCTGACGCGGATTTGCAAGAGCAAATAGACGCTATTAATGAAGTCGCCTCGGGAGAGACGTATGTTCACCCCACATATTCCACGACCGCAACCACGACAACATCCGCTCCGGCGTTTGGCGGGACATTCACGGCTATAGACACAATCACGACCGACAACGGACATACTACCGCAAAAAGAACAAAGACGGTAACAATACCGAGTGCGGTCGCGACGACATCGGCGGCGGGACTTATGTCAGCGGCTGATAAGGAAACATTTGACGATATATCGGAAAACGGGGTTAAGAACCCGAATGCGCTGACGCTGACGATGAACGGCAGCGGAACGACCTATGACGGAAGTGCAACAGCAAGCAAGACTTGGTACGCGCCGACCGCAGGAGGCACTGCGGGATATGAGCTTGTGGGGGCGGGTACGACATCCGCGCCGATATGGAAGCAACCGTCATACGGAGTATGCTCGATAGCGCGGCATCAACGGCGGCGAAAACAGTGTCTTGCACTAATTTTAAACTGGTTACCGGCGCACATATGACGGTTAAGTTTACTTATGCGCATACGTCAAGCACGGCAGCTACACTTAATGTGGGTGGAACGGGTGCAAAAACGATATACAACGGCATGACGGGCAGTACTGTTACATCGGGTAATGGCTCTTGGGCTGCCGGCGAGATTGTAGAGTTTGTGTATGACGGTACCTATTGGCGAGCGGTAAGCTCAAGCGGCGAGTGGCTGCATTTGAGCGCAAGCAACAGCTATATACCACTTGACGATAACAGATATATAACCGCATATGAAATAGCGGAGGCTATTGATGAGGTAGCGCCGTTGGCCGTATATTCGGAAACAGCAACACAAATAGGCACTTGGACGGACGGCAGGGCAGTGTATCGCAAATGCGGCACCTATACGCGCAGTGCCGGTGCGACATTGGCAAGCATACCCCATGCTACGGGAATAAGCTACTTGAACACCAGCTTTGTCATACGCGAGAATTATGCCGTGGGAAAATCGGATGATGAATGTGACGGGTGTTATGCTTCTCAAAGTGAGGCATTGGCGGCAATGAACAGCAATACAAGCGAGCAAAATGTAATGAGGTACGTGGTGGAATACGTTGCGTTAGAGTAATAAACGGGAGGAATAAATTATGGACACAGCAATAACACGCGCGGAGCATGAGGAGTTTCGGCGCACGGTGGACGCGAATTTTGACGCGCTCACCGCGGAGGATAAGCGGCTTAATGAGCGGCTGAAAGTCGTTGAGGAAACGAACAGGCAAATAAGCGATATGAACATCACATTGCAAAAGCAGAGCGACAATATCACGAAGCTGTCGGAAAATATATCGGCAATTGCAAAGGCACAGGACGCGGAAAATAAGCGCTTAAAGGAGCTTGAAAGCCGCGACGGTAAAAAGTGGCGCACGGCGGTAGATTACGCGCTGACGCTCGTTGTAGGTCTGCTTGTGGGATTTATCGCGACAAGGTTGGGAATTGGGTGATGATGTGAAAATATTCAAAAAATACATAAGCTTCAGCAAGGCGCTTGTGTTCGGGTTATGCTTGGCGTTCTTCCTGATTTTGGGGTTTGACGCGTATGTTATTCTGCGGCTGATAAATTTGATTGAATCGGGGAAATCGCTTAGTTATGCTACTGTCATAGGCACGATAGTAAGCGTGATGAGCACGTTTTCCAATACGGTGATACTTTTTGCCGTTAAGCACTATTTGCAGAAGTCCGAAACCGAAAACGCCGCCGGCTATGACGCGAAAACGCAAACCACGGCGGCGGAACGTATGTACATGGCTTCGATAGAAAAGGGAAAGGATGTGGATGATTAATGAGCAAAACTATTACGGAGGGTTATCCGATTACATCGTTTAACGGGATAGCCGTAGACACAAGTTTGCCGTGTAAAAGCAGCAACTACACAGCGAGCGCGTCAAGGGCGGTGTCGTATATCGTGGTGCATTACACCGGCAACTCGAAGGACACCGCTAAGGCAAACGCGAATTATTTCAACAGCACGAGCGTTGAAGCGTCCGCGCATTATTTTGTGGACGACAGCAGCTGCTACCAAAGTGTGGCGCTGAATAACCGCGCGTGGCATTGCGGAGGCACTACCGTATACAAGCACGCGACCTGCCGCAACGCGAACAGTATCGGTATTGAAATGGCGTGTACGGCGGGAAATTATACGGTGTCGGACACGACTATAGCAAACGCCGCATATCTATGCGCGGCATTGTGCGCATACATCGGCATTAGTGCCGACGAGGTTGACACATATGTGCTAAGGTATTATGATGTGTGGGGCAAATCCTGTCCGGCACAGTGGGTAAGCGGAACGGGATTTGAGGAGTTTAAGGCAAAGGTAAAGACAATTTTGAACGGCGGAGCCGTGGAAAGTGAGGATTTAACTATGACGCAGTATGAGGAATTAAACGAGCGTGTGAGCGCACTTGAGGGCAAGATGATTTACAATTATGTTGACGCAAATATGCCCGATTGGGCGGTGCCGACAGTGCAGAAGCTGATGGATAAGGGCATTTTGCAGGGCAACGAAAACGGCGAGTTGGGACTTACCGACGAGCTTTTGCGAGTGTTGGTTATCAACGACCGTGCGGGATTGTATGATTGATTAACAAAAAATCCGAGGGTTTATTTCCTCGGATTTTTTACTGCCTTAAAGATACTGTTTAAGACATTCTATATTTTTTAATGTATCAGCCATATACGGAAAATCACTTAAAATTCTGTTTACACAGCGTTTGCAGAAATCATATCGCAGAGCGGGAATATCACGCATCTGCTGCTTCATGCCCCATGTATGGGTAAAATAGTTTTCGCCGTGCGCGAACAGCCGCTCAAGGGTTGAGAACGATGAAAAATACAAATCCATTTTTTGCGCGCACATCGGCAGAAGCCGCTGTTCCGCGAACACCATATATCTGAGCGTGTCGTCAACATCCTCGCGGATGCTTTGCATAAATCTTACGGCTTCGTCCGTGTAACGGGCGATGATTTCCCGGTTTTTAAAAACGCAGAATGCGGTATTGCACGCGCGCAGGCTCCAGTCCCAATCGGGGTCGAAGCGATATTCGCGTTTCATTTTGAAATATGACGGGCCGGGATAAACATCATCGTACAAATCCTCAAAGTGGATGGATGTAACGGGAGGAAGCTTATCAAATAAAATACTGTCCCACACAATAAAATCGGTATCTATCACCGCAACGGGCGCGGTCTGATTTTTCAGCGCCAAGAGCTTTCCCGCCGCCCAGAAAATCCGCGGGTTTATATTATCGGGGGCATGGTCCAATGAGGTATCTATGCCGCCGTCCCAAATTTTTGAAAGACCGATTTTTTCGTAATATTCCTTGCCGACGGAATCGGTAATCATTTTTATACTGCCGTTTTTTTCGCGCCATTTAAGAGCTGACAAAATAGTTGTAAGAAGTTCAAAATCTTCAACGGAATACGGCGCGTCGGTGCGAACGCGATACGGCTTTGTCCAGTTGATGTGAATTGCATCCATAGTATCACGCCTTTCTAAATAAGATGGATACCGTAACCGTTTACGGAAATCTCCCTTAATATATAGTCGTACATTCCGCGCTTAAAACTATGTATAAACGAGGTAAGCTTAAAGCTTGACGCAAAGCTCGACCGATAGCTCCCGCCGAGACGGTAGCTCGAGGAATAGGAGCCGGAGAAGCTTGAACGGTAGTTAAAGCGGTAGTTATAGCGATAGCTATATAAATAGGAGGTTTGGTAGCTTGAAAAGTATGAGCCGTAGCTTGAGGAATAGGAACCCCGCTTATAGCTCGAAAGATATGAACCGTAGCTTGAGGAATAGGAGCCGGAGGAAAGCGATGCCGTTCCTACGGCTTTATTTTCTACATGAACGATTTTCGGACGTTTTTTTGTTTTCGGTGAAAAATTGGAAAATTTTATACCGTAGTCCTCGGGATGGTCCAATTCAATCGAAGCGGTAATTTTGCCGATTGCGATATAATGTATATCGGAAACGGAGGGAAGTCTGAAATTATTGTCACACAAAGCGATAACGGTACAGCCGTTATTAATCGCGTTGTCCAATTCTTTTTGAGTAAATACTATTATGTCTATCATGATAATCCCTCCTTGGTATATAGGTGGTTGTAAGGTTAGTCCGCTTTAAGTATATCATAAAAAACGCAGTTAAACAAGAGAAACAATTAATATTTTTTCTTAAATTGTTCAACGTAAAGCTTATTTATTTCCGCGCCGTACAGGAATATATTCATACAGAAATACAGCCATAGCATAAGGAACACAATCGCCGTAAGACTTCCGTAAACATATGAGTAGTTTGAATAATACTCGATGTATATCGAATAAAAAAACGAAAACAACATCCAACCGCCCGCCGCGCATAACGCGCCCGGGATTTGGTATTTGAATTTACCGCTGTTTCCGTGCGGCAAAAACCTGTAGAAAGAGGCGAGGCCCAGCGTCAGGAGTACGGTAAACAAAATAACTCTGATGTTGAGCAGGAACGAGATTATCACAGACAAAAGCGCCGAGTGTCCCGATAAGATATTTTCTATCTTGTTGCCGAAGCCGAATACTACAATCGTCAGAAGCAGCGCGATAATAAAGAACAGAGTATATATTACCGATATGAAGCGGCTGTAGAAATAATTCGGTTTCTTTTCGGGATTGAACACATTGTTCAATCCGAGATAAAGCGCCATGACTCCCTTTGACGAGAGCCAAAGCGTTGTAACCGCCGTTATGGAAATAATCGAAACGGAGGATGCCTTATTGAAAAGCTCGTTTATAATCGTTGTCAAAAAGTTCGCGATTGTTTCGGGAGCGATTGAAT
>JAJBTG010000041.1:9542-12783 GCA_020860985.1 Oscillospiraceae bacterium | reverse complement strand
TAATTATACCTTAACCGCCGCGAAAATGCAATAGCAAATATGAAAAAATTGGTTTGACAAGCAAAAAAAGCGTTTTTTCAAAACGCTTTTTAACAGCCGGCATATTCGCGTTTTCGGTCACTGGAAAACATCCTCCGTTGAAGACGCGCCCGTCCTGCGGTATACCGATAATGTATTGTTGCCCATATTGCATATCCCGATAAACACATCGGAAATGCTCTCTATTTTTTGCTTTTTCAATTCACGCTTCAGCCATTCAACATCATTGCCCGTCTGCCGCAGGTTGTCCTCCATAACATTCCCGTCAAGAATCACGTCCAACGAAAGCTTCTCCTGCTTGAGCGCGAGATTTAAATCCTTCGTGTTTACCGGTCTCGCCGCAACCTTGGGCAAAAACGACAGCTTACCGTTCTGCTCGAGAATAGCCGTGTCAATATCGTCGAGATTAAAGAAGCCGTTTACGCGGCACTGCGTCAAAAACTCGTTTATATCAATCTTCGCCGTGTTGAAATTTTCCCGATAAACTTTACCGTCCGACATCAGAATAATCGACTTCCCCGTAAGAAATCTTCTGATTGCGACTTTCTTCCCCGTAAGATATGATATAAGGAGCATAGCTCCGGTATAAACAGCCATAGCTACAATCGGATAATAGAAATCACCTTCAAGCGAGGTCGCCATTTCCACCGAGATTGAGCCTATAGTAATTCCGTTTATATAGTCAAACATATTAAGCTCCGACATTTGCTTATTCCCTATCAGCTTTGTTGAAATAAACAGCACAATAATAGAGCCTGTCGAGCTTAAGCACACCTTTAGAATATCCATAAATGTTCCCGCCTTTTTTGCTTAGTATATGCAGAAATAACAAAATTATGGTTTTATTCTTTAATTTTCAATTACTTCATACAATCTTTTCAGCATTATAGCCGCGTTTCCCCGAGTTACCTCTCGTTCGCCGCCAAAGCTGCCGTCCTCCGCTTCAAGCAGGACTCCCTCGTTAGCGCAGATTTTCGCGTAATCATATACCCACGAGGCAACCTCATCCGTATAGCTGATTTCGGTAGTGGGTATCTGATAATTTTCTACATTATGCAAAATGGTTTTTGCCATAATCGACGTGATTTCCTGCTGCAATATCGAGTTGTTTCCTCGGAATGTGTTATCGGGATATCCGGAAATTATCTGCTCATTCTTTGCCGCGCCCGCAACGGAGAAAAACCAATCGTCACGAGTTACATCGTCAAAGCCGCCGTCGGCGGTATCGTCCGTTTTCCCGAGCATACGGAGCATTACCGCGGAAATTTCCGCTCTTGAAATTATGTCGTCGGGGTAGAAATTGCCGTCCTCGCGTCCGAGCACAAATCCTTTCTCGGATAAAAACCCCGCCGCGTTTTTCATTTTGTTCGGTTTTTCCGTCATGTCGGGGAAGGTACAGCTTCCGTTATCGGCTTCATCACGGTATATATAGCTCGGCTCCGCGGGTTCATCCGAGGACCACGCCCACTGCGGTTCAAGCTCCCACACCGTTTCCGGCTCGATAAATTTAATATCGTAATACATTTCGTCAAGCACATCATCGCCGCTCGAAAGTCGAACCGTCA
Source organism: Oscillospiraceae bacterium (assembly GCA_020860985.1). GTDB lineage: Bacteria > Bacillota > Clostridia > UBA1381 > UBA1381 > JALEPO01. Next base: position 11,179 of record JAJBTG010000041.1, on the reverse strand, counting down.
GCGTATGCTCACCGTAGGAAACATCGTTCACCGTAAAACTCACATTGTACGGCAGATATACGCTCTCGTACTTTTCCTCGTCGTCTATCAAATATGTTACCGTGAGCCATTCCGCTTTCGGCTCATATCCGTATGCGGACAGCTTAATCGATCCCTCAAAATCCATGCCGTCATACGCTTCAACATAAGAAATTGTTGATGTCGCCGGATATGACGTTAAATATATCGGGTCAAGAACAAGCTGCTGCAAAAGAGAAAGAAGTTCGGGACTTTTGCCCATATCATATCTGTAGTAATCGCACGATTCATCGTCCGTTTCGTAGAAATTATTGAACGAAACAATACACTTAAACTGAGGATACCTGCGGCAAATCTCGCCGTAATACCGTCTTAGCTGCTGCTGCGCCCATTCGGTATAATCCTCTCCCGACGGCGACTTGTATCCTACTCCCCCCTCGGTTATGCAAACGGGTTTGTTAATATTATTCTCCTCCATAAACTGCACGATAACCTTAGCGCGCATTACCGGATTGGCATACGGTCCCATAATAAATCCTATATTGCTCGCCTCCGATGAGTCCGGATCGCCTTGAAAATACGGCATTGTGTACAGGCTGCATCCAATCCAGTCAACATACTCGTCACCCGGATAGAAATCAATCAGTCTTGTATCAAGTCCGCCGGTATCATTCGGCGCCCACACCATGGCGATATTTTCCTTTGTATGCGCGTAATCCGCGACAAAACGGAACGCGTCTATAAAATGACTTTCATCAAGAAAATTATCGTCAATATTCATTTCCTTTCCGAAAATCAAAAGTATATCCTGACCTCTCGAGGCAAGCTCGTCAATAAAATTATATATGTAATTTGAATAGTCCGCCATATTTACGTATGTTTGACTGGCGAAATTCCAGTTGCATCCGACAAGCGCCGTATGCTCGCTCGGCGTTTCGGGAATTTCAACTCGTTCGCAGTTGTAATTGTTGATGGACTCGTTCGGCTCAAACCATTCATAATAGGTGTCTATCGCGTTGCCGATTCCGTCATACATACAATTCGCCGGAGTTCCCAAATAAACCCCCGATAGAGGCTCAAATTTCGCACCGTAATAGGTGCCGTCCTCGGGCGGCGCCTCGCGGTATACGCGGAAATCGCTTTCGTTGAGCAATGACCGCATCCTATCTAAATTTGAATCGATAAGCTTATCGGACTTCGCCATTGCCGCGGTTGACGCGCAGCATACCGATGCCGCAAGAACAGCGGATATTATTTTTTTGTACATACTTGCACCCCCAAAAGATGTGTTTTAATCTTCCTTAAACGGGAATATATCCCCCAAAAACTCCTTCGCTTTGCTTTTTACGGAGCTTATTCCCGACTTTGTACTTTCCTCTTCCGCGTATTCCTCCGCGCCGGCATCTTCATATTCCTCCCTTGTGGGCTGATACTTTCTTCTCTTTACGGACTGCTCAAATTCATCAAAGCCTTCGACGCTGCTTGTTCTTCTTTGATTTCTCGCTCTTGAACTGTTCATCTGGCTTTCCCATTTTTTAAACGCCTCGTCGCTCTCGGCGCTTGTGCGTCTTTCTGAATGCTGACGATGAGGCATGGTGATACCGTCTGCGCTCATGGAA
>JAJBTG010000041.1:0-9532 GCA_020860985.1 Oscillospiraceae bacterium | reverse complement strand
TTTTCCTGTTCGGAAAATCCGCCTACGCTCTGAAGGAATTTTTCATCAACATCACGTCTTAACGCTCTTATCTCGGCTGTGATATGCGAATCCTTCTGGGATAATTTATGGAAACGGTTTCCAATCCAAAAACTGATAAGCGCATTTATAATAATCGAAACTATAAGCCAGCCTACCATTCCGCCCTTTGAAACATATTTCTTAGTATCAACCGATGTCTGCTCGGTATTTGAAACAACATTTATCGCCTCGGTAGTCGCGGCGGGAATAGCTGTCGGAACCGTTCTTGTTACGTTTGTATCATCGGTTTCATCAAAACCGTTTGTCGCTCTGTAATTTCCCTCTCCCGTTACACTCGTTTCATCGGAAGCCGATGTTCCCGAGGAGGTGACGGACGTTCCCGAGGTTGTGCTTGAGGACGTTTCGGACGTTGTGCTCGATGTTGTCGTTTGATTCGAAGCGGGCATGGGTCTTACCGTAGCCGGAGCGGACGTTGCCGCGAACACGCTCGCCGTTGACAGAAAAACAGCTGAAACAGCGCCTATAACAATTAAATTTTTCTTGATTGAATTTTTCATTTTAACTTCTCCCCTATTCTACATTTTGAAATGTTTCTCTCATTTTCTGTCTTATCGGCAGCTTTGATATTTTCTTTTTGCTTGCCGAATATACTCTTGTATATGCTATAAGCGCGTCGTCGCGTTTACATCGGTTATATCCGATAAGAAACCAATTCCAGAAGCTTGCGGGCATTGTTTCGGTATTTATTATTATCTCATGATAATGCCCCTGCGATTCTATAATTTCAAGCGCAAGCTTGGGAATTATAAAATTATAGCAGCTTCGTTCCGTTTTCTTCATCTCCAAAAGCAGACTGCGAACCTTTTCCGCCGCCTTTTCCGTGGCTGACTGATTGCCGTATTTGTTCTGCCATTTATATACAGAGTCAAGCAGACGCGAAAGCAGCAGCGGAGAATTGCTGTCGTTCATATCGTTTGTTACCTCGCGCTTCAAATCGCGGTAGGTGTTGCGCTGGTACGGTATATAACCTACCTTTGCAAGCATCTTATGAATATTTTCCATATCGCGCTCCTGCTCACCGCGCGTTTTCGTATGCTTAACAAGGGTTATACCGTAGCTTTCCCAATCCTCGTCCTCATTTCTGTAAATATATTTTAAGCAGCTTCTCTTGATATTCTCGTCCTGCGTTGACGAATCAAAATATGCCACAAGCTCGCTCAAGTCCGAATTGTTCCAGCCTGACGGAGCCGTGAACACACGCACCCCTATTCCCGTTATAACGGAGGGTGCCGCCATTTCCACAAATATACTTATATTTTCCTTTGTTCCGAAAAATTCCTTCCATGTCTTAATTTCCGTTTCATGCTTAACCTCGGCGAAAAAGCTCAAAAGCACAAGCTTATTTTTTTCGCCCAAAGTTTCCATGCTGTTTTTAATTTTATACATATATGCGGGGATTTTTTCTTTCAGCAGCTTTGCTTGGATTTTGGAATTTTCCCCTTTTGAAAGCATATTTTCAATATCGTAGCTCTGTCCCACGCACAGCTTATCTATGCACTGCCCCATATATGCGTCCGTAACGCTTTCCACCTCATCGGGGAAAAGCGATATATTGTCATACATAACCTTGGTTATTTCAAAACGCACGCCCGACATTTCCTCTTTGGAAACGAGCGGATAAATCTCGCTTGCGCGCATCGCAAAAATCCTGTCGCCGCCGGACTTTTTCAGGCTGAGGAGCTTTCCGCCCATTCCGGGCTTTGAGATTTCCTCATGCGTTGCGAACCAATCAAGCAGCGATGTTACCGAATTAAATTTATATTTATTGTATTTTTCTCTCAGTGTTTTTATCGGGAACTGAAATAATGTCAACGGCTCATTTTTTATAATATCGGTTTTTTCCATATCCATATACAGGCAGCTTTCCCGCGTCTGTATAGCCTGGTCCGTTATATTATTCTTACCCTTTATTGTACCGTGGAAAACAATATTATGCTGTTTCTCTGACGGAAGATATACATTATATGTCGATATTCCAACGTTTTCGGAAATATCGCGCGGCAAAAGATATTTCAGCGCGATAAGGTAGAGCGCCGTTTTTTCCTCGCTGTCGGTCGCGACGCAGATATTTTTAACGGTTTCGGATGTGAGAAGCACCAACGCCTTACTTACAAGGTAGGACATTTCTTTTTTATGCTCCTCTATAAAGTCGAGAATCTTCTGTTCAAACCCCTCCTCCGGCTTAATATCGTCAAGCTCAGGCAGGTAATGCACAAGCTCATTTTCCGCCTCATTCGTGGTCAAATAGGTCTTAAACTCCTTACTTCCGTAATACAGCTCCGGAACGAAATCGTCCGGCACCTCATCAAAAACGAAAGCATGGGCAAAGAAATTTCCCGGCTGACTCTGAAAATCCACTCCCGAAAATACCGACTGAACCACCGCATACCTGCCGTCGGATAAGCGCAGCGCTCTAAATGTTTTCGGAAACAAATCCGGTACCGACGGGTCGCCCATAACCTCGGAATAAGCCGTCTTATTATTCTTCGGCAGCTTGTAGCCGGAGAAACGAATAAGCTCGTTTATGTTATCCCTTGTGATACCCTGCGTACAGGAATACACTCTCAGTCCCGACTGGTTCGCGAGTCCCAGCGCGCTGTCCGAAAGACTGTGGCGGACAGAGGTGTATATCATTTGGTATACCTTCATCAATGTGACTCCTCTCTTTTAGTCTAATTCCTTCAAGCCCGTATAAAGCTCGTAATATCTTCCCTTTTGCTCAAGCAGCTCATCATGACTGCCGCGCTCTATTATTTCACCGTTTTCCAAAACCATAATTGCGTCCGCGTTTCTTATTGTTGAAAGTCGGTGTGCGATTACGAACGTCGTTCTGTTTTCCATCAGCGCGTCCATAGCCTCATTTATATCTCTTTCCGTTCTTGTATCGACGGAGCTTGTAGCCTCGTCAAGCACAAGTATCGGAGCCTTTGACAGCGCGGCGCGCGCGATATTTATAAGCTGGCGCTGACCCTGCGAAAGGTTTGAGCCGTCGCCCGTGAGCATTGTGTCGTAACCATCCGGCATATTTTTGATAAAGATATGCGCGCATGATGTAAGCGCGGCACGGCGAACCTCTTCATCCGTCGCGTCAAGTCTGCCGTAGCGGATGTTTTCCATGATGGTACCCGTAAACAGATGCGTATCCTGAAGCACCATTGCTATATTTTCACGCAGACTTTCAAGGCTTATATCCTTTATATCCCCTCCGTCAATAGTTATTTTACCCTCGTTTATATTATAAAATCTTGTGATAAGATTTGTAATCGTTGTTTTACCGGCACCGGTGGAACCGACGAGTGCAATTTTCTGACCGGGGTGCGCGTATATCGAAACATTCTTCAAAATTGTCTTATCGGGATTGTAGCCGAATGTAACATTCTCCACAACAACGTCGCCGCGCACATTTTTAAGCTCGATTTTTTTGCCCTCGTCCTTTTCTCTTTCCTCGTCCATAACCGTAAACACGCGCTCCGCGCCCGCAAGCGCCGACATAATATTTGTAAGCTGCTGCGAAAGCTCGTTTATAGGACGTGAAAACTGTCTTGAAAAGTTTACGAATACTGTAAGTCCGCCTATGTCAAGACTTGCGAACGGCACTCCGCCGCCCCAACGCGACATAAAAGCGATTATCGAGCCGACGCAAGCTGTAAGCGTGTAATTTACCTGTCCCATAGCGTTCATGCACGGTCCCATAATTCCGCCGATAAACTGCGCTTTGACCTGGACATTTCTAAGCTCGGTATTAAGGTCCGAAAATTCCTCAACGGTCTTATCCTCGTGATTGAACACCTTTACTACCTTTTGACCGGTTACGATTTCTTCAATATAACCGTTTACATCACCGAGCGCCGATTGCTGTGCGCTGAAATATTTTCGCGAACGTCCGGCGATTGTCGCTCCCACCTTCGCGATTATGGGTGAAAATATAATCGTCACAAGCGCGAGAACCCAGTTGGTGTACAGCATAAGCACAAGTGTTCCCACCAGCGATATAGTTCCCGAGAAAATCTGCACAAGCGTGGAATTGAGCATTTCACCGATTATATCGACATCGTTCGTGAAACGGCTCATTATATCGCCGGTGGCGTTGGTGTCAAAATATCTTACCGGCAGCTTCTGGAGCTTTTCAAACAAATCGGCTCTTATCTTGTTCAGCGTACCCTGCGACACGCCTATCATAATGCGCGACTGCGTATACGTCGCCGCAACGCCGACAAAGTACACAACCGCCATTACGGCAAGCCCCGCAAGCAATGACGCGATTTTCTCCTCGGCTGTCTTGGAAGTATCCGTAAGACCGTTTATAATAGGTCTTAAAAGATATGAACCGCAAAGCGCCGAAGCCGAGCTTATAATAACGCAGAAAACAGCCGCCGCGATTTTATGACGCTCATTCCTCAAATAGGAAAAAAGTCTTTTTACGGTTGCTTTTGTGTTTTTCGGTTTCTGTTTTTTCGAATATCGTTTTTCATTTTTATTTCCCGCAGGCATAACCGGAGGCATATCACGACACCTCCTTTTCTTTGTCCATCTGCGAATAGTAAATATCGCGGTATTCCGCGCAGCTTTGCATAAGAGCCTTGTGATTTCCGATACCGGCAACGGCACCGTCCTCCAAAACTATTATCTTATCCGCATCTATTACGGACGAAATTCTCTGCGCGATTATTATTTTTGTCGAGTCCTTGAGGCTCGTTGAAAACGCCTGTCTTATCCTCGCCTCGGTTGCGGTGTCAACGGCGCTGGTGGAATCGTCAAGAATGAGAATTTTCGGCTTTTTAAGCAGCGCGCGGGCGATACAAAGTCTTTGCTTTTGTCCTCCCGACACATTTACGCCGCCCTGTCCAAGCTCCATTCCGTAGCCGTCGGTAAACGCCGTTACAAAACCGTCCGCCTGAGCTGCCTCGGCAGCCGCGCGGATTTCCTCTGTTGACGCGTTCTCGTCGCCCCATCTCAGATTTTCCTCTATTGACCCGCTGAAAAGCACGTTTTTCTGCAAAACCATACCCACGCCGTCGCGAAGATGTCTTAGACTGTAGTCCTTTACGTTCACTCCGTCAACAAGCACCTCTCCCTCATTCACGTCATACAGACGCGGGATAAGCTGCACAAGCGAGGACTTACCGGAGCCGGTCGTACCGATTATGCCGACAACCTCGCCCGGGTTCGCCGTAAAGGATATATTATCCAAAATATTATCCTTGCGGTTTTCGTAATACTTAAAGGACACGTTTTTAAATTCAACTCTGCCCTCCGTAACGATTTTATCCTTTGCCGCCGAATTTTCATCGGTCAAATCAACCTCGGTTTTAAGCACCTCGCTCACTCTCGCCGACGATGCAAGCGCGCGCGAAAGCTGCAAAAACAGCATCGAAACCATCATCAAGGACATAAGTATTTGAGTAATATATGTAGTGAACGCCGTAAGCTCTCCGACACCCATACTGCCGTTTACAACAAAGCCGCCGCCCGTCCATACCACAACAAGAGTGGTTATATTCATAGCAAGCGTAACGGCGGGCATGGTCGTTACAACTATTTTCATTGCGCTTAAAGTTGAGTTCATCAAATCGTCGTTTGCCGCCGCAAACTTTTCCGTTTCAAATTTCTGTCTTACAAACGACTTTATAACTCTTACGTTTGTTATATTCTCCTGCACGCCGGAATTAAGATTATCCAGCTTTTTCTGCATTACGCCGAAGCGTGGAAATGCCGTTCTTAACAGCGCCGCTATAACAATCGCGAGCAACGGAATAATCACCACGAGCACAAGCGCGAGGCGCTTGTTTATGGAGCAAGCCATAATAATTCCGCCGACAAGCATACCGGGAGAACGCATAGCCATAATCAACAGCATTCTCACCATATTCTGCATTTGCGTGATGTCGTTTGTGAGCCTTGTAACAAGGGAGCCGGTTGAAAAGCCGTCGATGTTCTTAAACGAAAACCTCTGCACCTTTTCAAAAACGCCCTGTCTTAAATCAGCGCTGAAATTTACCGCGGCTTTAATCGAAAAATAATGTCCTCCTATGCCGCCGATTATCATCAGCGCTATAAACCCAATCATCATTGACGCGCGGGAAAGTATATATCCCACACCGAATCCCGCCGCGGCGTCGCCGATACCGTTATCTATCATTGTGCCCATAATTTTCGGCAGCACAATTTCACCCGCGACCTCGGTAAGCATCAAAACAGGTCCCAGTATAAAAAACGGCAAATACGGCTTTATGTATTTCCAATACTGCTTCAATTAATTTACCTCCCCGACATACATAAATTTCCCATACGAATAACCAATCCGTTAATTCCCTTTCTTTTTGTCAAGAGCCGCCTTTATAAACGACGCAAACAATGGGTGCGCATGATTCGGTCTTGACTTAAATTCGGGATGGAATTGAACTCCGACATACCACGGATGATCCGATACCTCCACCATTTCAACAAGCTTCTCGTCGGGCGATTGACCGGAAATCAGCATACCCTTTTCAAGAATTTCATTCCTGTAGAAATTGTTAAATTCATATCTGTGGCGATGTCTTTCGTAAATCAAATCCTTGCCGTAAATTCTCTGTCCCAAGCTTCCCTCTGTAAGCTTGCACGGGTAAAGTCCCAGACGCATTGTTCCGCCGAGATCCTCGATATCGCGCTGCTCGGGCATAAGGTCTATAACCGGATGCTCCGTATCGGGGTTAAGCTCGGACGAATGAGCGTCCTCGTAACCCAAAACATTTCTCGCGTATTCGATAACGGCAATCTGCATACCGAGGCAAATTCCGAAATACGGAATTTTATTTTCTCTCGCGTATTTAGCGGAGGTAATCATACCGTCAATTCCGCGCTCGCCAAAGCCGCCCGGAACTATTATTCCGTCCGAGCCTCTAAGTATCTTGTCAACATTTTTCGGAGTTACCTCCTCGCTGTCCACCCAGTTTATATTTACATTTGAGTAATTTTCTATTCCGCCGTGCTTGAGCGATTCGACTATGCTTATATACGCGTCGTGAAGCGCGACATATTTACCGACGAGCGAGATTGTAACCTCGTCCTTGCCGCTGTTCATAAGGTCCTTAACAACGTCAACCATCTTTGTCCAGCCGTCAAGGTCGGGAGTTCTGTCCTCAAGACCAAGACGCTTGCAGACAACCTTTGCAAGTCCCTCCTCCTCAAGCGTGAGCGGAACCTCGTAAAGCGTGTCAAGGTCAAGATTTTCTATAACGCAGTCGGGCGACACATTGCAGAAAAGCGCAATCTTATCCGCAAGTCCCTCCTCGAGCGGTTTTTCCGTTCTCAAAACAAGCACGTCCGGCTGAATACCGAGGCTCAACAGCTCCTTAACGCTGTGCTGAGTCGGCTTTGTTTTCTGCTCGCCGGAGGTTGAAAGATACGGCACAAGCGTCAAATGGATATACATACAATTTTCCTTGCCGACTTCTGTCATAACCTGTCTTATCGATTCCAAAAACGGCGTGGATTCAATATCGCCGACAGTGCCGCCGATTTCGGTAATAACAATATCCGTGTCCTGGGTGTTCGCAACGCGGTACACCCTCGATTTTATCTCGTTTGTGATGTGCGGAATAACCTGAACGGTTCTTCCCTCATAATCGCCGCGGCGTTCCTTTGAAATGACATTCCAATAAATTTTACCGGTTGTCACGTTTGAGTTGACACTCAAATTCTCATCTATAAATCTCTCGTAATGTCCCAGGTCAAGGTCGGTTTCCGCGCCGTCGTCGGTTACGAAAACCTCGCCGTGTTGATAAGGGCTCATCGTTCCGGGGTCCATATTGATATAAGGGTCGAATTTCTGCATAGTTACCTTATATCCTCTCGCCTTTAAGAGCCTGCCGAGCGACGCGGCGGTTATGCCCTTGCCAAGTCCCGAAACAACTCCGCCCGTTACAAATATATATTTAGTTGACATAATTTTTTCCTCCTACTTTATCACTCTGTGTTTCTCCGCGAATTTGCTTATTCGCTCCAACGCTTCCTGAATTTTCTCTATCGAATACGCGTAAGAACAGCGCACAAATCCCTCGCCGCTCTCACCGAAAGCGCTGCCGGGAACCACCGCCACCTGCTCCTCATTGAGAAGCTTTACGCAAAATTCCTCGCTGCCCATTCCCGTTGACTTAATGCACGGGAACACATAGAAAGCGCCGTATGGCTCAAAGCAGGAGAATCCCATATCTCGAAATCCATCCACTATACAGCGGCGGCGGTAATTATATTCGCGGCGCATTTCCTCAACATCGTTGTCGCAGCTCCGAAGAGCCTCGATTGCCGCGTACTGACTTGTTGTCGGGGAGGACATAATTCCGAATTGATGAACCTTTGTCATAAGCTTAATAAGCCGCGCGGGGCCGGTTGCATATCCCAAACGCCAGCCCGTCATAGCGAACGCCTTTGAGAAGCCGTTTACTACAACCGTTCTTTCTTTCATCCCGTCAATCGCCGAAAAGGTTGTGTGCGGCTCGTCGCTATAGCGCAGCTCGCCGTAAATTTCATCGGAAAGAACAAGAACATTTGTGTCCTTCAAAACCTCTGCGATAGCCTCAAGATCCGCCCTTGACATTACCGCGCCCGTCGGATTGTTCGGGTAAGGCAAAATAAGCAGCTTTGTTTTATCGGTTATTTTTTCCTTTAGCTGCTCGGGGAGAAGTCTGAAATTATCCTCCTCCTTAGTTTCGATAATAACCGGAACTCCGCCCGCCATAACCGTCAGCGGCTTGTAGCACACAAAGCTCGGCTCGGGAATTAAGACCTCATCGCCCGGATTTACGACGCATCTTATCATAGCGTCGATTGCCTCGCTTCCTCCGACGGTTACAAGAACCTCAGTTCTCGGGTCATATTCAACGCCGAATTTACGAGAATTGTATCTGCATATTTCCGTGCGAAGCTCCAAAAGACCGGCGTTCGCGGTATAATATGTTCTGCCCTTTTCAAGAGAATAAATTCCCGCCTCGCGTATTGCCCAGGGAGTTATGAAGTCCGGCTCGCCGACGCCCAAAGAAATAGCGTCCTCCATTTCAGCCGCAATATCAAAAAATTTTCTGATGCCTGACGGGGGAAGCTGATCCACCACCGGCGAAACCAATTTATCTAAATCTATCATAATGTTATAACCTGTCTTGTATCCTTTTCATCGTCCTCGAATACAATGCCTTCCTCTTTATATTTTTTCAGTACGAAATGCGTCGCCGTTGAAATTACGGAATCCATGGGCGCAAGCTTCTCGGCGACAAAAAGCGCAACCTCTTTCATGGTTTTTCCCTCTATTGTTACGGCGAGGTCATACGCGCCCGACATCAGATAAAGCGATTTAACCTGCGGGTACTTGTATATCCTCTCCGCAACCTTGTCAACCCCCTCGCCGCGCTGCGGGGTTATCTTAATCTCGATAAGCGCGGTAACAACGTCGCGGTCGGTCTTATCCCAGTTTACG
>JAJBTG010000013.1 GCA_020860985.1 Oscillospiraceae bacterium | reverse complement strand
AGTCTTGAAATCTTTTTGTTATTTCAAGTGTCTACTCTAAGGGGATTATATCAGGAATAGTTTCTGCATTTTAAGCGTTTTTTAAACGCTTTTTTTGTTGCTTTTAATTTAAGCGGCTGACCCGTATAACTAAAAGTAAGATGTCCCCCGCCTCTATAGGCGGCGGGTTCCACTTACTTTTTTCAGTGGCGGTACAATCCGCCGCTGAAACGTTGAATGACGGGGCAAAGCCCCTTATTGAAAATCAAAAACCACCGGAGCAAAATGCTCCGATGGTTTAAGAAAGGGAAAGATTCGGTTATCTGTATTTATTCTAAGACTCCGACTGCGATTGTGTGAATACCGCTTACGTTTCCGGCAATCTTCACGGTCATTCCGCTTTCGATATTCATCGGAAGAGTAAGAGTATTATCGGTAATATCACTGCCCAAAAGCTGTGTATAGTACATAATATCGCTATCGGTTACGCTTGTTTCGTCGGCGCCCGCCGCCAATACAAGCACCGTTACCTTTGCGCTATCGTCAAAGCTCGGAATGTTCGATACCGTTGACGATGCGAGCGCAAGCTCCGCGCCGTCGGTCTGCGTTGATGTGGACAAATTCGTAACCACATACGCCTTGATTGTGTCGGTAGTCTTATCGAAATCCTCCGGCAAGGTCAGATTTATCGCAATCTTGTTTTCACCCAAGGACAGCTGGTCGCCGTATGCTTTTTTAGTTTTAACCGCCGTCATCGCGCCGTTTTCGTCGTATACCTCTACTACAAAGGTTACGTCGTCATTGTAATAGAAATTTTTGTTTACCTTTATTCTCTTAAGCACAGAATATGTGTCGTCCTCAAATCCCGCGCTTGTTATCTCGAATATATCCGAGGACTTAATCGTAAGCTTTACGCTGTCGCTCATACCGCCGCTTGTCGAGCTTACTCTTACATATACGTCCTGAGCGTCCGCAAGAGCGTCTATTGTAATCTTACCGGTCGCGTCAATAGTTATCTTGTCGTTGCCTAACGGATATGCGTTATCCGAATCGTAAATCTCATACGAGATTAGGCTTGAGCTTAGGTACGGGAATACAACGCCCTTTCTTGACGCTGTTGTAGTAGCCTGAGCCGTCGCGCCGGCAAGCACGCTCTCCGTGTCAAGACTTAATTCAAGCGTATCTGGCGAAACGTACATACTTATTACATTGTCAACATTTGTTCCCGCGTTTACGCAGATATGGTTTGCGCTGCTTTCGTCAAGATTTCTGAGTGCAACATCGGATGATACATACGGAACGCCGACTTCGCCGGTGCTCGGGTGTACCTTATTGCCGTCCTCGTCATACTTATATACGATAAGTCTTGCATATGACGTTCCCGTGCCGCTGTTGCCGGTAGCGCACATTATCTGGATATTATACCAGGACGTATTGTCTATCGCCATTGAGCCGACAACCTTGTTGCTTGCGCCTATCGCGTTAAGGGTGGTTCCCGATGATGAAAGCTGCAAGCCGAGCTTGCCCTTGCTGCTATTGTAAACTGTCCAGCCCGCGCCGTCGTTTGCAAACTGCATATCGGCAGAGTAGATAACGTCCGCCGTGGTGTCGGAGCTGAATCCATCGAAGTTATACGCTGATGTTATGTTGTAATAGCCGGAGCCGTCCCATGAGCCTTCGGTAAGCGTCGCATCGGATATGTATTCCTCGCACGCGTTTGAGGAGGCGAAGGTATCGGTGTATTCATCCTCATTGTCGTAATTCATATTCGCCGGAAGCACTTCAACGGTATATGTTCCCGAAACACTGCCCGACAGATTCATAGCCTTTACGGTTACGGTTTGGGGAACAACGTCCTTCGTTACGCTTAATACGCCGTTATCTATTGTTATGTTTTTGTTGCCAACCTCTCTTAAATTACCCTCGTTGTATACGTACCAGAACAAATCGTCCTCGCTTATCGGGTCTACCGTTTCGTCGTCAAGCGTCGCCGCAGCGGTAAGCGTCAGCGGTTCATTTACTCTTACGGTGTCGCCTTCTGCGCTTAGGGTAAGGGTATCATATGTGTCTGTTGATTTATCGATAGCGTCTATTGTAACCGCCTTTGACGCGTACACCGTATCAGAAACGGTTGACGTTGCGCGGACGTTTATTGTTTGCTTTGACGCGTCCGAGCCGACATTCAAAAGACCAGCGTCCGAAATTGAGATTTCATCGTCATTAAGAATATTTTCATCATTAGCGTCATAAACCTCCCAAGTAACCGACGGGGTTGTGATATATCCGCCCGCTCTTGTTGCTGCTACGCTGAAGAGCTGTGTTGCGCCGGCTTTAACGGTATCGGCTGAGGCAGTGAGCGTCAGGGTGTCCGCATTAAGCTTGGAAACGCACAAATTGTCAACGCTTGTATTGGCAAGAATATTCAGGTGCGACGCGCCGTTGTTATTTGACTGCGATAAGTTTCTCAATGCTATGCTCTCCGCGCTGCCCAAATATGTCAAGCTGCCGTCATCGCCGTATTTCCATACGTACATATCTATATTAGCGTCGGATGCGCTGTAGCGTCCTACCATCGATATATGATACCACGTAGATGAATCTATTGAGATTCCCGTACTGTTATAATCATTTGTGCCGCTGCCTTTTTGAACCTGAAGCAGGCTGTTTCTCAATACGATCGCGCCGGCAACCTTTTTATCGCCGTCATCTTCAGCGCAGAAACCGCCGTACTCCGCGTCAAATCTTACGTCAAGCGAGAACATAATGTCCTCCTTGGTATTGGAGCCGTATGTAAACTCACTCTGCATACAAACAGCGGAATCACCTGTCTTAATATAGTTTGACTCGTCCGGAGCGCCCTCTGTTATCGTCGCGCCGTCTTTCGAGGTTGTTTCGCATTCATGCTTTGCTATAAGCTCATCAAGCGTCTGAACCTCTCCCGGGCTTTGCTCCTCAAACAGGCTTACATCAGCCGACGCAAGCTCGATTTCTTCATCAACGTCATAATCTAAAACCTCATAATCGGCATCGATGTAATCCGCATCCTCGTCCGAATCGGTGTTTTTTGCGGCTCTTTCGCTGTCGTCGTAGAATACCGTGCCGCCGATTGAGCTTACCGAAACGGTTTCATCCTCGTCGTTTACAGCTACGTAATCGCAAAGCGGAGTTGCCATATCCGATGCCCAAAGCATTATCTTAACATCGTCCGCGTCCGCGAAAGCTGTCGGCAATGCATAATCGCTGTACGAACCCATGCTTTCAAGATTTACTTTCTTCATGCTGACGTTTTCAAGCGCATTGCCGTCATAGCTTGCGAATATCAAATTGCCGCCCGTTACGGGACTTATAGCGGTAACTCTCGCCGTTCCGTCCGCGTATTCCAAAAATGCGCTGCTTGTATTGCCGTCGACAGCCGCGCCAACCATATTCGCGGTTTTAGAGTTGGTATTAAGCGAGTAGCTTACGCTGTCGATATATCCCAAAACAACCGCTATATCGACGATTACTTCGTCGCCGTTCGCCTCTACCTCGGCGTTCATAAGATTCTTATCCTCGCCGCCGTTTATAAATAGCGTCGTTGAGGAACTTACAACGTCAATCTGCGTGTATCCGTCCTTTAGTCCGCCCGTTATCGATACATACGGAAGCGCTCCGTCATAGCCGGTGGGCAAATCGCCCTCGGTTACAACCGTGTATTCAATGTTCGGATTCGCCGTCTGCTTTAATATATCGAGCGTGGTTATAACGTCGCACAGAACGCCCGTTGTTGAGTCGGGGCGGTACGGAACGGAGGTGTACTCGCTTGTATAGTCCGCGCCGTTGTACTGAACTTTATATGTGTCAACGTCCTCCAGAGGGTCAACGATTTCGGTGTTTCCGCTTTCCTCATCAAAGTCAACGGTGAACTCGCCTGCCATCGCCTTTAGCGGGGCAACCTCGGTGTTGATAACCTCGGGAACCTCGCCCTGCGCGTATGAACGCTGAGCCTCGGTTGTAAGTCCGTCCGTAAGCTCAAGCGCGGTAGATGTTATCGTTGAGGTAACCGCCGCCTGACCGTCAAACGCCGCCGAAAGAGTAATCGCGCCTGCGTCGCGCGTAGAGCGTACAAAAACTCTGTTTGTTCCACATTCCGCATAAACATAATCCTTATGCGTGGTAATCTTATCGTCTATGCCGCTGTTGTAGCCGCCCAAAAGCACACCGTTGCCGCTTATGCTGAGGTTAATCTTATCGTAGCTTAGCGGGCATACATTGCCGTCCGCGTCCACAACCTCAACATCGAAATACGCTATATCGCTGCCGTCCGCGATAAGTCCGTCGGGACCGGTTACGGGAGTAAGTCTGATTGTCGCGGGATCGCCCGCAGTCGCGATAGCGTCCTCGGCGATAATCTCGTCCCTCGCGTCATAAGCTATCGCGCTTACTTCGCCCGACTGCGTAACGTCGATATTCGAGAACGAGTAAACAAAGCTGTTTGTCGGCTTTGAACACGTTCCGACAAGGCTGTCGTTTACATATAATTCAATCTTTGAAACGTCCGCCGAACCGATAACGTAAACCGTTTTCTTTGTGGGATCTCTTTGAGCCTGTTCGCCCGTCTTTTCCCAATAGGTTCCGTTATAGGTCTTTAGGTCGTACCAGTAGTTTTCATCGTTATATTCGGGATAATTCCAGTGTCCCACTATATGAATTGTCGGCTCTGTCGCCTGAGCCGCCTGCATAGCGTAGAACGCCTCTTTCTTAATTCTTACCGCGTCAACCTTACCCGAGGTACGGCAGTTTTCGGAGCCGGTATTTCTGTTGTGCATATTGGAATCCGACCATACCATTATAGCCGCCGCGGTGTAATAGTCGTTGCCGCTCGAGCCGCCCACACGGTCGGTGTAAAACTCGTTATACGCGCCGACGTCCGTAATCGCGAAATCCTCGGAGGTTTCGTCCCAAACGTCGTAGCCGTCCGTCTTTGACGCGCCGTCGCCGAGCCATTTATTATCGTAATCGTAATCAGGCGGTGAATAATCGTCCCATACTCTTCTCGGAGCCTCGTCACGCGCGTACTCCGTTTCGACTATCGGAACATATTTGTTCGCTGACGACATCGCGCTTGTCGCGCTCGACGCATAACGGTTAAGCATGGTGCCGACATAGTCCGCCGCCTCAATCTGATCTGTTGACGAAATCGAGCGGCATCCCGAAAAACGTCCGCCGTTCGGGTCTATCAAATTTTTCATATCGGTCATTTCTTGCTGATGCTCAGCCGAAATAGAGGCGTTACCTGCCTCCCAGAATATTACCGACGGGGAATTTCTGTAATAAATCATCGCGTCGCGCATAGCCTCGACACGCTGATCCCATTGTCTGCCGTCAACGTCACCCTCCTTATCGCCGGCGGGAACAACGGAAACAACTCCGTATTTATCGCCCGAGCGAATCTGCGAAGGCTTGGGCGCAACGTGCATCCAACGGATAAAGTTTGAATTTGACTCCTTTATCCACTGCATATCAAGGTCTTGAAGCCAGTCGTTCGCGACACCGATTACCGCCCACTCGTTTGTGGAACGCTGTGCATAACCCGTGAGCCATACCGGCGAATCGTTTATTTTAAGACCGCCGTCCTCAATATCGTATTCTACCTTTCTGAATCCGGTAGTGGTTTTCTGAACGTCAAGAACATTGCCGTCGCTGTCCTTTAGCACCGTGTAAACATCGTAAAGATACGGCGAATCGGGGCTCCAAAAGCGCAGGTCTGTCGCCTCGGCGCTTGCGGTAATCTTCGTAACGTCAACGGTGTTCGCGTTTGTCGCCGCCGGGGCATCCTCGTAAGCGTCATCGGGAACAACCGTTTGATATACCTCGCCCGCGTCCGTTGCCGCCGCTGCGTTCGCCGTCTGCGAGAATGATGCGGTGAGATTGCCGTCATTGTCAACCACGTTTACCTCAAGGGTTATATCCTTTGCGCTGTCCGACTCGTTTCTTATTTCGCCCTCAACCGTGATAGTCGCGGTTTTTTCGCGTATGTCAAAATCGCTTGCGTAGATATAATTACCCGTTGTTTTTAGGTTGTTGTACAAGGGCAGTGTTTGATAAATCTCATTCTTCGCGTAAAGATTTACATTGCCCGTGATACCGCCCTGCACCTCGTTAAAGTCCTTTGTGTTCCACTGGAACGTACTGCCGTCAGCCGCGCCCGCCGCGCTGCCCGGTTTGGTTTCGTGCGTAACAAGCGTCGAATCCGACTGACCTCTGTCCGACGAGTTATCCGTCGCTACCGCGATTACGTTATCCTCGCCGACATTGATATAATTCGTTATATCAAAGCCCATAGCGGTAATGCCCGCCTCGTAGTAGCCGACCATCTCACCGTTTACGTATAAATAAACGCTCTGGCGAACCGCCTCAAACTCAAGAAACAGCTTCTTCCCCGCATCGCTTTCGGGTACGGTTATGTGCTTTCTGTAGAACATAAATCCGCGCCATATTCCCGATTCGCCGGAGTCATAGCAGTTATCGTCAAACGAATCCTCGGCATTCGGCGCGTGCGGCACCGATACCGTTTCCCATTCGCTGTCGTCATATTCGACCTCATAGAACTGCTTTCCGTTTGAGTCGACAACGCTCGCCGCCGCGCTCGCAAGCGGGTACACCGTGCCTGTCGCTTTTGTAAATTTCCAATCAATGTTCATATTGTATGTAACCGCGGGACTTTCCGGTTCGGTATACGTAACCGTTTCGTCCTCTGCCGCAAATACTGTCAGCGTGCCTAACAATAATTGCAAGACCATAACCAATGAACAAACAATTGAAATTCCTCGTTTCATAGTTAATCAACCCTTTCTTTTAAAAATATTTTTTTAGTTTTCACATATGCCGTTTCGGAAAACCAATCATATATATACAATTTTACCATATTATTTGTAAATATCCAATTGCTGAAATTGTTATTAGTATTGCAAAAATTGCGGTTTTGTGATAAGATATTTTTAAAAGCACGGTGAGGAGGGCTATTTAGGTGGGAATATCATTCAGATGCGAGGATTATATGTACAGCTATGCGGCTGTAAAGCCGCCCAGACTCGCGACCCATTCGCACAGCTATTACGAATACTTACTGTTTTTAAGCGGTGACGCGACGTATATTGTGGAAAATTCCACATACAAGGCAAACAGGGGCGATATTTTTATTACGCGTCCGGGAGAGCTGCACACGGTGTCGTTCAATACGGACGAGCCGTATGAAAGACATTTTATACAGGTGAACAGAAAATGGATTGAAAAGCTGCCCTATGACCTTTTAAGCTTTACGGATTGCTTCGGACCGGGGGAGAATAATCGTATTCCGGCATGGCTGTCGGCGGAATACGGACTTGAAGAATTTTATAAAAACATATATTATTATATGGAAAACGAGCTTCCCGAAAGTCAATTCATGGTGCGTACATATATAATGCAATTTATGACTAAGGTAAATGCGATACTGCAAAGGGAATCGATTAACGAGGAGGGCGACAATAAGAGCGTCGCGAAAATCAAGGATTATATAAACAGGAATTTCGTAAACGGAATATCGCTTGACGACCTTGCGAAACGGTTTTATATGAACAAATATTATATGTGTCATATGTTCAAGGAGGAAACGGGACTTACGATTAAGGAATTTGTAAATACCCGCCGCATAGCTATGGCAAAGCAGCTTCTGCCGAAGTACAAATTGGTTAAGGATTTGTATACCGCCTGCGGGTTTAACGATTATTCCACATTCTATAAAACGTTTAAGCGTTTCACGGGAGTTTCCCCAAAGGAATTTTTGAGCTTATAGGAATTAAACTATTGTAATTTTAGGGTAGATGTGATATACTAATCGCAACTTGAATTTTTAGGAGGCGGAAGAATGTCGAATATATGGCATGATATAAGTCCCAAGCGCATTTCGCCCGACAGATTTATGGCTGTTATCGAGATACCAAAGGGCGTTAAAAATAAATATGAAATGGACAAGGAAACGGGATTGCTGCGTCTTGACAGGGTTCTGTACACATCAACGCATTATCCCGCGAATTACGGATTTATTCCCCGCACCTATGCGGCGGATAACGACCCGCTCGATGTTTTGGTGCTTTGCCAGGAATCGATAGTGTCGATGACGCTTGTCGAGTGCTATCCGATAGGAGTTATGAAGATGATTGACGATGACCAGGTTGACGAAAAGATTATCGCTATCCCGGTAAACGATCCCGCTTATACGGACTATACCGATATAGCGCAGCTCCCAGGACACACATTTGATGAGATTTCTCACTTTTTTAGAGTATACAAATCTCTTGAGGGAAAGGAAACCGTTGTAAACGAGGTGCTCGGACCCGAGGAGGCAAAGGCTGTTATAAGAGCCTGCATTGATTCGTACAAGGAAAATTTTTGCTAAAGTTCACATAAAATTCACATATATGCCAAAGAAATGTAACAAATAGGGTGTATAATAGTACGTGCATAAAGGGTAAAATAGAAATTATCGTCCGCGCATAGGATTAGGGAGAATCGGAAATGGTAATTCTTTATGAGGTGCATAACGGACTTTATGTTAATATGACGAATAAATGTCCGTGTGCCTGCGAGTTTTGCTTAAGGCAGACGAAGGATGAGATGAATAATTCGGGCAGTCTTTGGCTTGAACGGGAGCCGACTGTCGAAGAGGTTATAAACGAATTTTCAAAATTTGATATGAGCAAATATGACGAGGTTGTGTTCTGCGGCTTCGGCGAGCCTACGGAACGGCTTGAGGATTTATTGAAGGTTGCGGAATTTATCAAGAAAACCTATGATATTCCGATAAGAATAAACACAAACGGTTTATCGGATTTAATTTACCGAAAGGACACTGCCCCGATGTTTGAGGGACTTATAGATACCGTTTCAATAAGCCTTAACACTCCGAATCCCGACAGATATTTGGAGCTTACGAGGAATAAATTCGGAAAAGAGTCGTTTGATGCCATGCTGAATTTCGCAAAGAATGTTAAGAACTATGTGAAAAAAGTTGTGCTGACAACCGTTTCAACCACGCTTACGGCGGAGGAGGAAGCGCAATGCGGAGAAATATGCAGAAATTTGGGCGTCGATTACAGGATACGCCCGTTTGAGTAAAAGGAGGAGTTTTTTCAGATGAGAAAGGTTACAATTTTGATGCTTGTTACGGCGATGCTTTGTTCAATCGCTGCTCCGGCAGTTATGGCGGACGGAAATACAAGTACGGAGTCGGCAGTTAAGACAGACGTAAAAACAGAGGTAAAGACAAATGTTAAGACCGAAGCGGTTGTAGGTGCGAATACCGAAATCGAAATGGATACGGCGGATGCAAAAGCAGAAACAGCATCGGATTCGGAAGCGGAGATAATCCTTGACGAGGATGCTTACATAAATTCAACCGATGAGGACGAGGATGAATCGACAAATAAAATTATGTCAACAGGCGCTCCGATTACAACCGGTGCCCCGATTACTACGGGCGTGCCCGAGCAGACAGCTTCTGCTTCGGAAAAACCTTTTGAAAGTATGAAAAAGCAAACAGTTATAAGCGACGAATATAATGATACGGCTACAGCATCGCCTATGCCCGAGGCATCGGCAATGCCGGGAGCGTCGGCAATGCCCGAGGGAATGCCCGGAACGGATCCGTCCGCGCAGCCTTCGGTAAGCCCGTCCGCGGAGCCTTCGCCCGAGGCATCGGCACAGCCGACTGCATCTCCGAACAGCGGAACCTCATATTCGGAGGAAACACAGACAAAATCCGTTACGGGAACATTAAAGAGTATTGTTGAAAAAAGTATAAATAAAGACAAGAAAGTATCGATAACGGTAAGCGACGGCAGTGTTGAGGAATATCTCTACGGCGCACCGATTAAGGACGTTAAAGCCGGCGACAGCGTTATGATTACATATGACCCGAAGCTCGATTATATGGAAAGAGTTTATAAGGCTTCGGACGAATTTATCAAGGACGTAAAATTCGTTGATTTTACAATCTCAAAATTGAATTCGTCGGATTTGAGCGATGCAATTACAAACGGCGATTTGTGCGGCTTGATTTATAATATGCTGCTCTATAATGAAAGAATATCGGATACCATAAAGGCGGAGGCTTCAAGCTCGTCAAGCTCGGATGATTCCTCAGCGTTAAGCGAAGCGGCTAAGCTTGTTCAGGCAAAGGTTGTGGTTACGGCAAATCCGACCGCAGCAAAGAAGAAAAACAATGAGAAGAGTACGCCGAACGCTCTTAAGGCAAGCGCTCTCGCTAAAATGGGATATGTAGGCGAGGAGCTGGCAAGCAGAACAACGGAAAAGATTACAAGAGAAGAAGCGGCTGTTATACTTGCTTCGGTTTGCAATAAGGAGTTAGGCTCGTCAAAGAGCGGCACCGCGGAAGGATATGACGATATTGACGATGTTACATCAGAGGTAAGAAGCAGTATTCTTGCTCTACAGAAATACGATATTATGACAAACGGCGGCGAGGACTTCAATTCCGAGGATGAGTATACCGAAGAGGATGCAATCAGGGATATTTTGAAAATAGAAGCATTGCTGTAAAAATCAATAAAAAATAATACGGCTGTCGGAATATTCGCCGACGGTCTAAGTCAAGACAGGTTCGCCTGTCTTGACTTTTTTTTGATATGGGTGTAAAATGCAGAACGGAACATTTGAATATTATTTGCGAAAGGGATGGTTTTTGTGTGGATTGCGCTTGTATCGGTTTACGGAATATTAAAGGGTGTGCGCGATGTTATAAAGAAAAAGGCGATGGAAAAAAACACCGCTATGGAGGTTCTGTTCTTTTATACGCTTTTAAGCTTTTTGTTTGTAACGCCCGAGGCAAAGGGCGCGCTGTCGATGGATATGCACTATATCGGCTATATAATGATTAAATCCGTGATAATTTTTATAGCGTGGATGTGCAGCTTTAAAGCGATAAGCAAGCTGCCGATAGGATTTTTCGGAATTATGGATATGTCGCGCGTTATTTTTGCGTCCGTTTTGGGAATGGCGGTTCTGCATGAAACCGTAACCGGAGTTAAGCTTATCGGCATGGCGCTGGTTCTTGTCGGACTTATGCTGGTAAATTTGAAAAAGGAGGGAAGCAGTGAAAAAACAAAGGCATTGTATATAATTTTGGTGCTTGTGTCCTGTTTGATGAACACGATTTCAGAGCTTCTCGATAAAATATTGATGCAGCATATGGAAAGCGGACAGCTGCAATTTTGGTATATGTTCTTTTTGTTGGTTCTGTATTTCGGATATATGCTTGTAACGCGGACGAAGATTAATTTTAAGACATTGAAAACAAATTATTGGATTTTAATTTTGAGTGTTTTGTTTGTGATAGGCGACAAGGCGTTGTTCATAGCTTGCAGCCTGGAGGACAGCACGGTTATCGCAATGACGCTCATTAAGCAATGCTCCGTTTTGATTACCATTATCGGCGGCAGGCTTGTGTTTAAGGAGAAGCACACGCTCTACCGCATACTTTGTGCGGCGGTGATAATCGCGGGAATTATGGTTGCGGTCGTATAATTAACCTAATGAGGCGGACCCCTCGCGGTCCGCCCCATAATGTAAATACCTAATGATTGTCAGATTTTATTTGTATATTCGTTTGATTTTCTGATTTACCGCCGAATAGATATGACCTTATATCCGGCGTTTTTAACAGCTTTTTTTATTTTGCCGTCGCTTACATCGCTAATCAGCGAAACGGCAGCTATGCCTTTTTCGTGGTTTGCCTGTACGCTGCTCACTTCGGGGAGTGATTCGAGAGCTTTTTTAACCGCGTTTTCGCAGTGACCGCACATCATTCCCTCGATAACGACCTCCAAGTCGGCGGACGTATTCGCGCTTTCTTTCTCGTTGAGATTCGGCAGAGTAACCTCGTTCTTTATATGCTTATCGCGCTTTGCGTCCTTAATCTTAAACAGGTTCAGCCGCAGTGCGTTTGAAACAACGCAGAATGAGGAAAGGCTCATAGCCGCCGCGCCGAACATCGGATTGAGTTTCCAGCCAAACAGCGGAATAAACACGCCGGCGGCAAGCGGAATACCTATGCAGTTATAGAAGAACGCCCAGAACAAATTTTGATGAATGTTCCTAAGCGTTGCGCGGCTGAGCCGAATTGCCGCGCTGACGTCCGAAAGTCTGCTTTTCATCAGAACCACGTCCGCCGCGTCTATCGCAACGTCCGCTCCGGCGCCTATCGCTATACCAACGTCCGCGCGGGTAAGAGCGGGAGCATCGTTTATGCCGTCGCCGACCATAGCGACCTTTCCGTACTTTTTAAGCTCGCGTATGACAGCCTCCTTGCCGTCCGGCAGCACTCCCGCGATGACCTTATCCACTCCCGCCTGAGAGCCGATGGCGCGCGCGGTTCTTTCGTTATCGCCGGTGAGCATTACAGAGCGTATTCCCATATCCCGTAATTCACGCACGGCGCGCGGACTGTCCTCTTTGATTGTGTCCGCAACGGCGATAATGCCCATCAAGGCGTTTCCTTTTGCAAAGAGCAGGGGAGGTTTTCCGTTTTCCGCAAGCTCCTCCGCTTTTTCCCTCATTTCCGGCGGCACGCTAACCTTTTCGGAGATGAATTTCATGCTGCCGCCTACAAGCGTTTCTCCGTTCTTGACAGCGGAAAGTCCGTTGCCGGCAAGCGCGCGGAAGTCCGAAACCTCGCCGGCGGTAAGACCTTTTTCGAGCGCCGTTGAGAGTATTGCCTTTGCAGGAGGGTGTTCGCTTTTCGCCTCCAACGCGTAAGCCGTATCGAGCAGCTCATCTTCGCT
>JAJBTG010000145.1 GCA_020860985.1 Oscillospiraceae bacterium | reverse complement strand
AAAGAGTTGAGTTTTTTCCGGTTCCATGATATAATTAATTTATGAAAAGAATAAAGGAGGAACTGTTTTTGATATGAAAAGGATATTTATTATCACGACAATGCTGATTATGATGTTTTCGGTTGGTACAGCTCACGCGGAACTATACTTCGATTATGAAGCAATAAATATATATTCGGAATATCCGCTTATATACATTGACAATCCAAACTATCAGAAAAATTATGACAAAAAAATTCCGCCTGCGTCTTATGAAGTAAATGGCAAAACATACATCTGGTCGGACAAACAGACCAATACTCATGCTCTTTTGTACAGTGATACAGCATACAATACTTTAAGCCGTGAAAATTATCAAGGTTATAGAGAATATGACTGTGATGTGATTTGGACAGGCGAATATTATATGGTAAGAAATGCGAGATATGACAAGGAAAGCTCCGGATATTGGCAGTATATAAAATCTCCTATTCAATTTTATGATAGTGAATTTAATTTGGTGAGAGAACAAACCTTTGACGGTTTTCCTTACAAAATAGAATTTTATAATAATACATACTATTGTAAATATTACGGGAGCGGCACTCAAAAATCGGATGCTGTGGCGCATATTATGGCATCGACTGATACAGTGAATTGGGTGGATATTACAGATGAGGAGGAATTGATGGCGGAAAAAGTCGGGAATGTTCTGCGAAAGGCTGGAAATTATACAAGAAAAGCCTCCATAGATGGTGATAACTTTTATGATTTATCATACGAAGATGGCATGGGATATGTATCAGCGTCACGCTTTGGAGAATGGATATGCTATATGGATTTTGACAATCAGCAAATATTGTTTTCCAAAGACGGAATTTATACAGTACCTGTAAAATCAGCTAAGGATTTGAACTTGCGGAACGGCGAAAGCTTTTCGATTGAATACATTTACGAATATGGCGATGAGTTGATAGTTGACACGACTAAATATAGAATTACTATTGAGAAAGAATCGCTTTATACCGAATTGGAAGAATTAAATTCCCCTTATCTGGTATACAATGGTTCTATCCTTGCGTTTGAAACTCCGCCCGTAATCGAAAACGGTACCACGCTTATTCCTATTCGATTCCTGTTTGGGCAGATGGGAGCGGAGGTTGACTGGGAGCAGGACACGCGAACCGCCACAATCAGCAAGGACGGCACAGTCATAACGTTCACGATAGACAACACCACCGCCATGGTAAACGGCGAACCCGCTGAAATGACACTCCCCGCGCAGCTTATCAACGACAAAACAATGGTTCCCGTAAGGTTTTTATCAGAGGAGCTAGGCTACACCGTGGACTGGGACGGCGATAATCGGATTATTACGATTGAGTAGGAGATGATGAGTGATGAGGAAAATATTGACGGTTTTTATAGCAACGATTATTATGTTATACAGCACAACGGCTTTTGCAAAAACGATTGTCGGAATATACAATTCAAGCGATAAATCATATGAATTAGATGAAATTGAGCCGACAGACGGCGGATATAAAAACAACGGCTGTTATTCTTTTTTGGTAAATAATGAGGAATGGTTTTTCTGTACAAATACGCTTACATCGCCGATTAAATATGATGAAAATGTATGGAATGTTCTTGCCGCACAGAACGGAATACGTGACTATTTATGGACAGGAGAATATTATTACGGCAGACATACATATACAGACTGGTCGGGGCAAAGCTACAAAGGCGGGAATCACAAAATTTATCTATATGATGAAGATTTGAATTTGGTTAGCGAATATACCTTTTCTCAATATCCCAAAGAAATCGCATATACCGATGGAGTATATTATGTAAGATTGGCGGCAGACAATAATTATGGAAATAATCTTTCCGAAACAGTAATGCAGTCTGCTGATTTTGAAAATTGGGAAATTTCAGAGTATGATATAACTTACAAGAAAAATGAAGTGTACTTTAGGGAAAATCAAATATCATCGGATAATATAAATTATTATACCATGTTGTTTGAAAATTCAAGCAATTTCAAAACATATGAAAATGAATTTCCGTTGTGGTTTATAAAATCTAATTTTAAGTTGAGTAAAGACGGAATATATTCTGTTTGTGTAGAAACAGAAGACGGGAATTATCCAAATTCGCAGTTGGTCGGGTCGTATTTTTACGAAGATAAGTATGTTATGCACTATGCCGATGGCAGTGAAATAGTATTGAGTACAGATGAAATAATGGAATATATGTCTGATATTTCAGTTGCCCCATATGTGGTATACAATAACGAGATTTTAGCGTTCGAGGAGCCGCCCGTAATCGAAAACGGTACCACGCTTATTCCCATTCGATTCCTGTTTGGGCAGATGGGAGCGGAGGTTGACTGGGAGCAGGACACGCGAACCGCCACAATCAGCAAGGACGGCACAGTCATAACGTTCACGATAGACAACACCACCGCCATGGTAAACGGCGAACCCGCTGAAATGACACTCCCCGCGCAGCTTATCAACGACAAAACAATGGTTCCCGTAAGATTTTTATCCGAGGAGTTGGGCTACACAGTAACGTGGGACGGCGATAATCGGATTATTACGATTGAGTAAAACATAAGCTAAAAGCATTAAAAAATCAGAGTATGACGCATCATACTCTGATTTTGCGTTTAAGATAAATTTTACGATATTTCCGTCAAGGCAATTTTATCAATATTCACACGCCGCCGCCATGATGTCGTAATATGCCCAATGAGAGCTGTCCAAATCACTGAACGGACATTCCATAGCGTCTATAGCGGTTTTATCGGGTTCCCGTCCTATCATTCTGTTTATAAGCGTTATACCCTCGGCTCTTGTGATTTCTCTGTCGGGTTGATAGGTACCGTCCGTATATCCCTTTACCAATCCCATATCGGCAAGTGCGGTTATATATCCGGTGTACCAAGCGTCCTCATCGGTGTCCGTAAAACGTGTTCCGCTCGTCGGCTCGGCTTCCAGATATCTTACGATAACTGCGGCAAATTCACCGCGCGTAATGGTATTTTCGGGACAGAAGCTGTTGTCGAGATAGCCCTTAACCCATCCGTTCGCGCTTGCGTAGCCTATGACATTATAATACCAAAGCTCCTCCGTTACGTCATTATATGAGGAAGGATATTTTTCGGAAGCGTCGTAGCCGCCGCTGAGAACCGATACTATCTTTGTAACCTCCGCTCGGGTCATAGCCGCTGTGGGGAACACCTCACCTCCGTAACCGTTTATATACGGTATATTTGTAGCGTTCGACGGCGAAGCCGTTTCGCTCGGCTGTGTATTTTCGGTGCTGTCTGCGGGATTATCCGTCGGTTCGGGCGCGGACGTTTCCGCCGGCTGCGGAGAAGCAGTTTCCTTTGAGGACCCACCGGACGATGCGCCGCTGCTGCTGCTTGAACTTGACGACTTTGTAAGCGATGTATAAATTACCGTATCCGCCGTAAGGTCAAGGGGTACGTCAGCTTTATTTTACCAGCTGAATCGGAGTAGAGCTGGTAGTAGGTTACTCCGGCATTGCCTATTAACTCCTTAAGCTCCGCCTCGTTCTGCACCGACGCAATGTTGGTATAAAAGCTTATTAAAGTTGTTTCCTCACCCTTTACGGATAATGTTACCTTGTATTTATATGCCGTAACATCGAGGTATGTTTCCACATCGGATTGCTTATAATTATACGTTTCGGCAAATCTTACGCCGACCTTACAGGTCTGACCCGCTTCAAGATTCTCAAATACATTTGACTCCTGCCAGGTTTCCCCGCCGTCTATGGTATACTCGTATTTAGCTCCGCCCGCAATTTGATCGTCCGTCAATTCGGCGGCTGTTATTGTAAGCGTGTTGGTATCCGAAGAAATTTCTATATTCTCCTCGCTGATTGACGGCGTAAACACAGCCTTTTCTATTGTTCCGGACGCTGTAAGCTGAGTTGTCGGAAGCTCATAATTAAGAGCGGAATTGCCGTTCAAGGTTATATCGGTTATATACACGATTTTGTCCTCACCGGCGAGGGCATCGTCAAATTTAAATACCGCCGAAACGTCTGTTATATCGCCGTTTTGCACGTTGGTAAATGTTATAACACCGTCCGTTTCGGTTGTAACGCCGTCATACACAATCGGATTTGCCGTAACATCTCCGTACTCAAGCATAAGCTTGTCGACGCTTATAGCCTGCGTTACCGCAGTTTCAACCGAATGTGTGCTTGACGCGGTCAGCGTTATTGTTTTTCCGTCATGATACGGAACATTTAATACATCCCCGTCGGACGCGCTGTCGTTTGTTCCGGTATACGTTAGCGATACGCGGCTTGTTACGCTGTCAAATGCAGTTTCCTCGGTATATCCGCTGTCATAGGTAACTCTTATCAAGCCGCCGCTCAAATCGAGCGTTTCACCGTAGACATATTCAAGCTTCGGCTGTTCGAGTATCTCCACCGACGTTATTTCTCTGTCGTAAACGGTGCCTCCCCCAACGGATGCCGCGCTGTTTACAGCGTCGATTTCGTAATTACCGCTCTTTCCGTAATCATCGTCCATTGACAAATATTCCACCTCAACATTGCATGAGGATGTGGGCGTTTCACTTCTGTATACAGCTCGGTATTTTATTTTTACGCTGTCGTTATTTACGAGATTTTCAAGCTCCAGCTGACTGTTCACCGCCTCCGCATCAATCTTGTATACCGTTCCGTCGGTTTCATATATTATATCGGATGTAAGCGCCGGTATACCGTCGGTTATATTTACAATCTTAAGCGGACGCTTCGATATAACCAACGACGCGTTATGATATACAAAGCTGTAATTGGCGCTCGACGCGTTTTTCATACTTATTGTGTAGGTTCCGACGTTGGTATATGAATTAACCGCGGTCGTTCCGTCCTTTTCTATACATACAAATTCCGGCTCCGTAAGGCTGTCGGTAAACTCCGCCGACGATTCCGTTTCACCGTACACAAAATCCTCCGCGTCATATTCAAATTCAAACTGCGCGGTCGGATCCTCGCCGTATACGGAGGAAACATCGGAAATGTTTATATCGATTGCTTTTTTATTTACCGTAATCGTCTTTGTCGAAGGGGACGAAATATTGGAAAGCGTGGTTTGCGGTATCAGCGTCAGATATGCTCCCGTGTAATCGTCCACCGTGAGCTTGTTCACGTCCGACGCGGACAAGGTTGTGCCGTTTGCGTCGGTGCAGACAAGATCCACTCCGTAGCTTGCGAGGTCGCTGTAAGCGACGTTCGAGAATACCTCGCCGCTGTTATAGGTTATCCTTACGCCGTCCTCCGATAAATCCAACAACTCGCCGTAGGTGTATTCAAGCTTTGGCTGACTTGTTATTTCAACCATTGAAATCTGCTTTTCATAGATATTTCCGCAATACGCCGTTGACGGCACATTGACAAGCTCGTAATTTCCGCTTTCGCCGTAGCTTTCGTCAAGAGCAATATTTGAAATATTTACGGTCACGTTTTCCGCCGATGTTGTGCTTGTGTACATAGCGGTATATGTAATTTTTACGGTATCGCCCGCCGAAAGATTATTCAGGCTCATCTGTCCCGCCGTGTTTATCGCTACTCCGTCCAATCTATGGATGAG
Source organism: Oscillospiraceae bacterium (assembly GCA_020860985.1). Lineage (GTDB taxonomy): Bacteria > Bacillota > Clostridia > UBA1381 > UBA1381 > JALEPO01. The sequence goes on along the minus strand of JAJBTG010000145.1, from coordinate 7,217 downwards.
CTGCGGCTCCTCGTACATGATTTTAGCCGTCAGCGCGGGTACTCCGCCGGTTATCGCCATAATATCGAGCGGCCGCTTATTGACGGTGAGAACCGCGGGAACAAGCTTAAAGCTGTAGTTTGCGGAGCTTCCTCCCGTAAGCGTTATATCGTATTCGCCAACCGGCGATTTAGCCACCGCCGCACACGATATTACCGGCTTTTCAAGCTCCAGAGTAAAGCCGTCGGAGGTTTCGTTATCACCGTTTACAAAGCCGCTGTATTCAAATTCCAAGGTTGGATTTTTATCTCCGTAATACCTTTCCAGATTTTCCGCGGTAACGGTGATTTCAGCCTTATTGACCGTCAGCTTTTCGGTTGACGGTTCCACAACATCAGCCTCACTTGTTACCTTGAGCTTTATAGCCTTTCCGTCATGATACGATGCGTAAAGCACCTCATTATCCGATGCGGGAGTGTCGTTGCCGTCGTCATAAACAAGCTCTATTTTTCCGTCGGTTTCGGTTTCAATCTCGCTGAATTTTACTCCGCTCAAAACCTTACCGTTGTCGTACTCTACCGTTATAGCTCCTCGGTCAAGATTAAGATTGTCGCCGTAGGTGTACTGTATGGGCAGATTGTTATCATCTCTTAAGGTCGGGTCCTTTGTAATCGTAACGCTTGTAATCTGCTCCTCGGCGATTATACCGCCGGACGCGGATAAGGGATAGCTCGTTATTTCATAGTTGCTGTTTTTAGCGTGACTTCCGTCAAACGCGACATTTTCTATTCCGACATCCACCGTTTCAGCGGAAGTGATACTGTTATATACCGCGTCAAAGGTTATGCCTATCTCGTCATTATTGATAATACCGGTGACGGTCATATCCTGTTTAACGGTCGTGTATTCCGCTGCACCTGTTATATTGATGGGTGTTTTTCTGCCGTTAGCGTATATAATCTCGGAGGTCAGCTGCGGAACAACATCCGAGTTGATTGCGCTAATTTCAATTCCCTTTTTATTAATAGTGAGCGTGCCGTTCACAGCGACAAATTCATAATTCGCGCAGCTGCCCACTGTAGGAACTATGTCATATTCACCCGCAGAAGTGGTTTGGGATATTGCGTTCCCATCCGCGTCAACACACGTTACGGTTGTGCTGTCGATAAGACCGTCGATAAAGCGGGTGCTTGTTAAGCTGTCGCCGTTTACAAGGTCGCTGCTGTTATAATGCCATGCGTATACGGGCGCGCCGTCGCCGTAGGTTACGGAAGCGTCATCCGCTATAACCCTCATGCTGTGATTTTTAACCGTAAGTGCACCGTAATATGCCGGTTCTATATCATCCGATACAAGCGTGCCGTCGGACGGGGTGAGCTTTATTTTCGCGCCGTTATGAATCGGCACCGTCAAAAGCTCGTTCGGTTTTACCTCGCCGATTACTTCCTCCCCGCTCGTGCCGTCTTTTACAAAGGTTATATCTATGCCGAAGTCCGCGAGCTTATCAAAGGTAACTCCCTCCTCGACATATCCGCTGTTATATCCGATATCGACGCTGCCTCCCGCGAGCGTGAACCACTCGCCGTAGGTATATTCCATCTTAGTCGGGTCGGAATTTACGGTTATCGAAGTCATAAGCAGCGTCTGTATTGAACCCGTCGCGGTTGAGGGCGCTGACGCTATGTAGTAATTATCTTTGTTTTCGCAGTCCTCCGCGAATGCAGCGTCCTTTATTTCAACCGTTTCGTTGTCGGATTGCTCAAGGCTTTGGTATACTGCCGTGTATGTGATTTCTATACTGTCACTGTTTACAAGATTTTCAAGCGTTATGCTGTCATTATCGGCGGTTCCGTAAAGCTCGATTGGAAGTGTATAATTATGTTTATATGCCTCCTCTGCAGTCAAAATCGGTACATTGGAATCTGCGATTTTTCTAATTGTGAGCGGACGCTTTTCTATCGTAAGCGTTCCCTTGTCGTCGCACACAAACTCATAATTATCGCTTTCGCCGCCCGATGCCGTAATTGTATTCGTATACGTTCCGGCATCAACCGTACCATCCGCAGGATTGCCGTCAATCGTACATGACAGCGTCGGCGCGGTAAATTCGCCGAACGCAGTGGTAAGAACCTCGCCCGGCGCCAAATCATCCTCTGTATAGCCGAGCGAATATTCGGGGGTTTCACCGTATACGGAGGTCGAATCGTTTACGATAACGTGCATCTCACGCTTGCTTACGGAAAGTCCTGCCGTAGTAACGGATTCCGCTGTTGAATCTTCAGGCGGACTGAGCGTAATTGATTTTCCGTCATATGCAAGAGTTAAGAATATATTATTTTTAACTTCATCATCCGTGTCCGTATATTTCGCGGTAATTCCGTAGGCTTTAAGCTCGTCAAAGGTGACATCCTCGTCCACTCTGCCGCTGTCAAAGGTTATCCTAAAACCGCCGCTTAAATCAAGCGTATCGCCGTATTGATACACCGTAGCCTCGCCGTCGGTTTTTGTAGGGTCAGAGGTTATTTCTATTTTCGTTATAACCGCCGCGATTACCTCGCCCGTTTGGGGAGATGCTATTTTTTGCAGATAATAGTTGCGCGCATCGCCGTAGGTTCTGTCAAGCGCGGCATTGGCAATGCTTACTTCGGTTTCACCGACAGTCGAAGAATCCGGGTAAACAACATCATAGGTCAGACGAATCTCGTCATTCCACAACGGCGCGCTTGAAAATACAAGGTCCTCCGAATCACTCTTGGCTGTCACCGTCTGGGGTATTGTAAGCTCACCCTCATATGCCGCCTGCGCCGAAAGTGAGGGGATGTTATTTATTTCCGTTACAATAATCGGACGCTGACGAATTGTAAGATTTCCGTTTGTATAAACAAACGAATAGTTATCGGCACTGCCGCCGCTTATGCGCATCGTGTACACGCCCGCCGGTGTTTTTTGATTTACCTCCGTTTCGCCGTCGTCCTCCTTACAGGTTATAGTCGGGGCTGCAAAGCCTGACGCGGTATCTTTAGTTTCGTCATATTGGAAATCACTCGCCGTATAGGTATAATCGGGAATTGTATTTCCGTAAATCGTATATATGTCATTTACCTCAACATGGAGCGCGTGCGGATTAACCGTTATTTCATCGGTGACAGCGCTTACCGCATCACCGTAGGTCGGTATGGACACAAATTTTATTTTCTTTCCGCTGTCCGCAACTGTAAGATGGGTTTCGTCCTGCGGAACCTCTACGGTTCCGTCGTATGTTACGGTAATGTCACTGTAGCTGTCCAGTATTTGCTGAACTGTCAAGTCATATACCTCGCCGCTGTCATATGTTACCTTAATATCACCGGTGTCCAAGTCAAGCGGTGTACCGTATGTATATTCAAGCGTCGGCTGTTCCACAATTTCTATTGAGGATATATTCCTCGCGTATACAACGCCGCCCGCAGCGGTAGTTACGCTATCCGCGTCAACCGTATAATTATAGCTCTTACCGTAATCATCATCCATTGCTGCGTCCGCGACTGTTACGCTGACGCTTGAAGTCGCATGGCTGTTCGCGTACTGCGCATTATAGTTGACTTTCACGGGATCATTACCGTACAAATTCTCAACCGTCATGGAAACGGTGTTATCATCCGTCAAATTTCCCGCATATGCCGACGCCGCGACATTATACGGAGCCGGTTCTCCCGTGTAATGGTATGAATAGAGCGCGGGAACGCCGGACGTAATTGCAGTTATTTTAAGTGAACGCTTATTTATCGTAAGGGTTCCGTTCGTGCATACGATATTGTAGTTATCGCTGCTGCCGCCCGTAAGCACAATATCAACCTCGCCGACATCGGTACCCGCTTCCGCGGCGCAGGATATATCGGGGGCGGTATATCCCGATGTAAAGCTTTGACTTAAGCTTGTTTCATCATATACAAAGTCATCGCTATCAAAGGAATATGTAAGCGTCGGATTTTCCTCACCATAGGTTTTGGTTTTATCATCGGCTGTAAGGTGCAAATCCTTTTTGGTTATTTCCAATTTGCCTGTGGTTCGCGAACGTACAGTATCATCGTCGGGACAGTAAACCTTTAATCCGGAGCCGTTGTGGTCCTTAACCGTTATCTTATCGCCCGTCGCCGCTGTTCTTTCGGTTGATTCATATATGATTGCAATTCCGTATGAATCAGCATCATCGAATGATATAGTTTCGGATGTGTCGCTGTTATATATTACGGTAATCTTTCCGCCGCTTAGGTCAAGCGTTTCTCCGTAGGTATATTGAAGATCAAGATTATCGGTGTTGAGAATAAGCGATGTAATGGATCTCTCCTCGACAACACCATCGTTAGAGCTATCGATACAACTGCCTATAGTATAATTGTTTCCTGCTCCGTAATCCGAAACGATCTCACAATTTGAAATGCTGACGGTTTGGTTTCCCTCGGTGTTATCCGCGTATGTAACATCATAGGAAATCTTTATATCATCATCTTCGAGTATGCCTGTCGCGGTAAAATACGAAGCCTCGGCGGTTGCCAAAATAGTGTATGGGAAACTATTATTAGCCGCCTCCTGTGCTGTGCAGGCGGGAATATTGGAAATCGCGGTTATATCTATACTCTTTTGAGTATCAACCGTTAATGTACCGCTCTCGTATTCAAAGCTGTAATTATCATCCTCGCCGCCGCTTAGAGTAATCGGTGTTTCACTCAGATAGTCGGCTTTTGTACCCGCATCGCAGGATGCGGTTGGCTTTGTTGTAAGCACGCTTTCATCTTCATCGAATACGAAACCCGAATAGGTATAGGTGAGCGTCGGATTTGTATCACCGTAGGTTTTTGTTTTATTTTCAGCTGTTACAGTCAAAACCGCCTTTTCAACAATAATCTCATATTTATTACCGCCGATATAAAAATCAAACGTACCTAATTCAGTCGGATTACCGGTTATCTGATTGAGATTCTTTGTATATGTCAATCCGTCGGGCAAATCTCCCTCCAAATCACCCCTACTGAACACAGACTTTGTTATTGTCACTTCTGCACCATAAGCATATGTTCCCAACAATGTCGCCGCGGCTTCGGCACCAAATTTCGGAACAAAGTCGCCCATATACTGTAGGCTCGACATAAGATTCGATGTTACCGTGTTAAGGCTGTCGCTTGTGTCCCACATATATCCCGTGGTTCCGTCGGATATATTAAGCGTGTTTGCGCCGAGTTGAGTTGTTATAACCAATCTGTCGTCGGACGGGGGCACAACATTTACAACAAACGGAATCTTAAACAAATAGCCGTCCGTAAGATTAAGGCTATCCGCGTACATCTCTATTTTCAGCATTTTAACGCTCGCGCTCCCATTCCATGTAACCGCCGCGTCGGACGCGTCGCTGGCATACGTTCCCGCTATTGCGGATTCTCCCTCGATGCTGACGCTTGTTATTACGGAATTTTGCTCTTTAAGCGTTGTAATCAAAGCATCGAGCGAATCCGCGTTCGGAGCTATATATCTCGCGTCATAGTCAACGGTAAGGGTAAGCGCCTTTACGCCTGACAGGCCAAGCTTTTCTACATTATCAAGGTGGTAACCCACCCAAAAAACATCCGACTCGTTAAGCTCGTTTTCCTGAGTCTGCCCCTCGCTCGACGGTGAATCGCCCGTGCCGAGGTACTCCATATACAGCTGTGCCATATCGCCATTCGCTTCTTCCGGAACCTCATATTCTGATGATACCGCATCCAACGCAATCGAATATGAGGGGTAAAACTCCTCCATTTCGGAACGGCTGCTTTTAAAATAAGTTTTATCGTCAGAATCAAGAGTACCGTCATTATTTGCATCAAGCGCACGGTAGGTATAAAGACTTCCGGTTACGTCGCTCGTTGAAATCGTCGAATCATACACAAGCGTGTCGAGAGCATTGACATAATTATCCATATTCAGGTCGCCGACTTTCGGCAGGACTATCATGTTTCTGTCAGTCGTTACGGTTTTGCCGTCCGCGTTGTAGCTGTATGTAATTGTATACACACCCGGCTTTACATAGTTATCCTCTAATATATCAACCGTCCAATCATCTCCGCTGATACCTTGTTCCGCATCCTGCGCACTGCCCCAATCGCTGTACTTTAGCGAATCTACAGTCTGATATTTAACCGTGCGGGTGACATCGCTTGCGTCAAGATTCGCTGTCGTGCCGTCCGCGGAATACAGAGTTACGCCCGGGTCAGTAAAGTTGTCGCCGGAATAAACGACTATAGCGGTATCGTCCTTATCATAATTTATATATTGATACCCCGATAATGTGCTGCCCTTTACAACCTCAACGCCGTCATCGCCGTAAGGGTTCCATGCGTCAGGGGAATAATAGCCGCTTGAATATGTAATGGTATAATTATCATCGAAGCTTTGCTTGTATTCCTCCTTTTTAGCATCGGTAATCATGCTGTCTTTCATAATTCTGCCGTAGGGAGTGTTGCCGTAATTCGGCGAAAGCTGCGTACCGAGGCGCTTTATATTTATCGTGTAGGTCTTTGTCGAAACCGGATCGTCCCCGGCGGGGAGCGTAACTGTTATTTCTATAACATTATACACCTGATCATCGGACGTAATATTAAGCGAGATTGCGTTCTCTTCCGTGGTGTACTTTACTCCGGTTTCCACCGTTGTCTCTTCAAGAACCGGATCCACGGAATTATATACATAACCCGTACCGGTAATTGTTTCGGTTGAGGTTGAGATTACCTCATCATTAAACGTAACCGACGTTACCGCCGCCGGTTCATACTGTTCAAATTCGAGCGTCAAATACTGCGTGTCTGAATAAACCTCGGCATAATACTCGGTAACATCACTCTGAATACCGGTGTTGCCTTGCCCATCGTCTATAGTTACATCGGAGAGCTGTTCATAGGCGGCGTTTTTTGCCGAAATAGTAAGACTGCCCGTGGTAATATCGGGCGAAGCGTACTCCGACCACTTTGCGTACAAGCACAACGTACCATAATACAACATATCGTCCGTAATAGTGGTGGTTTCATCAATTGTTGTTCCGGTACCATCCGACTCAGTATTCCAGCCTTCAAAGGTATATCCGATTATTCTGTAGGGATCATTGCTCCAATCGGGAATTACATCACCGATTTCACCTTCCCCGTCATAGTTGTCATGCAGCTCATTCCCATCGGGAATAATGATTGCATGGGTCGAATCCGTCGATATATAATTTTTCTCCTGATAAT
>JAJBTG010000080.1:12281-12872 GCA_020860985.1 Oscillospiraceae bacterium | reverse complement strand
ATGATACCGCGATTGCCGCGTATCTTGTGGATCCGGCAAGGAGCGAATACACGATTGAAAAGCTGACGGCGGAATATTTCGGTGTTGAGATTGAAAAGCCGGAGGCTAAGCAGCTGTCGCTGTTGGAAGAGGACGAGAGCGACAAGGACGAATACCTTGCCAAATGCGCTTTCGCGCTCGGAAAGCTGAATGAAAAAATAGGTGAAAAAATAAAGGAAAACGGACAGGAAATGCTGTACCGCGAGGTGGAGCTGCCGCTTGTCACGGTACTCGCGCATCTTGAGATAAACGGATTTCTTGTCGATGACGAGCAGCTCAAGGCGTTTTCCGAAAAGCTCGGCGAAAAAATAGACGCGCTTACAAAGGAAATATATATCCTCGCGGATGAGGAGTTCAATATAAATTCGCCTAAACAGCTTGGAGTGATTTTGTTTGAGAAGCTTGAATTGAAGCCTGTCAAGAAAACGAAAACAGGCTATGCGACCAATGTAGACGTGCTTGAAAAGCTGAGGGATAAGCACCCGATAATAAATTTAATTATGGAATATCGGCAGCTTACAATGTTGAAAAGCTACTATTGTGACGGACTAG
>JAJBTG010000080.1:0-12271 GCA_020860985.1 Oscillospiraceae bacterium | reverse complement strand
GTCCCCTGCCTGTAACAGCTGCGGTCAACCACCCCTAAAATAAATTTAATTAGGTAAATCCGCCCCCTCCAAAGTTGAAAAGCACCTATTGTGACGGACTCGCGGCGGTGGTGAATCCCGAAACGCACCGCATACATTCGGTGTTTACGCAGACCGTAACGGTGACGGGAAGATTATCGTCCACCGAGCCGAATTTGCAGAATATTCCCACACGCACGGAGCTGGGACGCGAAATCAGAAAAATGTTCGTGGCGCGGGACGGATATGTGATTGCTGACTATGACTCTTCACAGATTGAGCTTAGAGTTTTGGCGAAAATTGCGAATGATTAAACCATTATAAAAGATATTAAGAACCCAGAGGATATTCATGCCGTTACGGCGTCGCAGGTGCTCGGGATACCGCTTGACGAGGTGACAAAAGAGCAGCGCTCGAGTGCGAAGGCGGTTAATTTCGGCATAGTTTACGGAATAGGTGAGTTCTCGCTCGCACAGGATTTGCATATATCCGTAAAGGAGGCGAAAGCCTATATAGACAGCTATCTTGAAAAGTATCACGGTGTGCGCCGGTATATGGAGGAGATAAAGGAAAAGGCGAAGCGGGACGGCTATGTTAAGACTTTGATGAATCGAATACGGTATATTCCGGAATTAAAGTCGCCGAATTTCAATATACGTCAGTTTGGCGAGCGTGTCGCGCTCAACACGCCAATACAGGGAACGGCGGCGGATATTATAAAGCTTGCGATGGTAAGAGTGGACCAAAGGCTTATCAGTGAGGGATTGAAGTCGCGCCTGATTTTGCAGGTGCATGACGAGCTGATTGTAGAGGCGGCGGAGAATGAAGTCGATGCCGTGAAAAAAATACTCGCCGAGGAAATGCAGGGCGCGATGGATTTAAACGTTCCGCTTAAAGTGGATATGTCGGTGGGGCATAGTTGGTATGACGCGAAGTAGAAATTGACGGCTTGTTAATTTTCCGCACCTTGCACACTTTACACTCGGGGCGGTACCAACGTACAGCACCGCTCGCAAAAGCGCACAATCTGCGAAAAATTTCCTGCGCCTTTACGGCTTGTTAATTTTCCGCATCTTGCACGCTTTACGCTCGGGGCGGCAGAATTGTAGGGGCGGGCATTGCCCGCCCGCGGGCGCCCAATGGGCGCCCCTACGACGCAGAAGCCGTATTTGCGGCTGCGTAAGCATCCCTTGTGAAAGGGTCAGGTGGACCTCATTGACTTTGCTTTGCAAGGTCAAAAAGGTGGAGGGATTCGGGCGAACAATGTTCGCCCCTACGAAAACCAATAGCGTGACTCTGTCAAACGGGTCGTCGAGGGCACCGACCCCTACGAGTTGTCGTTTCCATACGCATCAAAACCACAATTTACAACAATGAAAGGAAAATGTATATGAAAAAAATATCAAGATTTATACTTATTATTGCGGCTGCGGCGCTGTTTTTGACAGGATGCGGCGAAACGTCCGTTGAAAAAAGCGGCAAGCCGGTGGTTTACACCTCATTTTACGCTATGAATGATTTTGCTCTCACGGTCGGCGGTGATGATATTGAGCTTTACAACATAGTTCCGTCAGGAACCGAACCGCACGATTTTGAGCCTACCGCCTCGGATATGGCAAAGCTCTCTGAAGCGGATATATTCATTTACAACGGCGCAGGTATGGAGCATTGGGCGGAGGACATTGCGGATACTCTTCCCGAAACCGGAACTGTGATATGCGCGGCGGACGCGGTCGAAGTTACGGACGCCGATCCGCACGTTTGGCTGAATCTTGAAAACGCAAAGCTGCAATTACAGCTTATATGCGACGCGCTTTCGGAGGCTGACAGTGAAAACGCGGATAATTACAGTCAAAGAACCGCCGATTATATCGCGCAGATAGACGCGGTTAAGGCGGAGTATGAGAACGCCGGACTTAGCGGAAAGCGCTTGTTCGTAACCCACGGCGCGTACAGCTATTTGTGCGATGAGTTCGGTATGGAGCAGACCGCGCTTGAGGGCATTTCCGGCGACAGCGATCCATCGCCCGCGCAAATGGCGAAAATTGTGGATGAGATAAAAGCCGAGGGCACCAAGTGCATTTTCTACGACCCTCTTGAGGGCGATAAAACGGCGAATGCCGTTGCCGCGGAGGCGGGAATAGAGGCTCTTCCGCTTTACACCTTTGAGGGTGACGGCGAGGGGCGCGATTATGTTACAATTATGAAAGAGAACCTTAAAAGTCTGTTGACATAAATGTCAACAGCGAAAAAAGCATTTATCAATGCTTTTTTCAGTCGCTTTAAATGAAAAAACCAAAAGTTCCTCCTTGCGTCGAAACTTTAGGTTTTAAGCCATTTTTGACGCACCTGTCGTCAAAAATGATTTTTATTCGAGGCTAGCACCTCGAGCACCCAAGAACAGGGTAGACAAAACCTAACCGGTTTTGCCTGCGGTTTGAATTAAAGAATGGAATTTAATGGAGCGGGAAATTTAATGGAGCAGGAAATTTTAAGGATTGAAAATCTGTATTTTAACTATTCGGATGCGTCTGTGCTGCGCGATGTGAATTTCACCTTATATAAGGGTGATTTTCTCGGAATAATCGGCGCGAACGGCGCGGGCAAAAGCACGCTTATAAAAATAATATTAAAAATACTCCCGTATTCTCAGGGAAAAATAACACTGTTCGGACAGGATTTGTCAAGGTTCAAGGACAATTATAAGATTGGTTATGTTTCGCAAAAGGCAAATTCCTTTAACAGTGACTTTCCGGCGACCGTAAAGGAGGTTGTAATGGCAAACCTTTACAGCCGAAAGGGACTTTTCAGACGCTATACAAGGGAGGATTATGAAAAGCTCCGTATCGTGCTTGACAAGGTTGGGATGTCCGGCTTTGAGGATAAGCTTATAGGCAAGCTGTCGGGCGGACAGCAGCAGAGGATTTTTATAGCGCGCGCTCTCATCTCCGAGCCGGAGCTGCTGCTTATGGACGAGCCGACAGTGGGCGTTGACGCGAAATCCGTAAGGCAGATAATGGATATAATCACCGATTTAAACAATCAGGGTATGACTATCATAATGACCAATCACGATACGCCGGAGCTTGTCAAGGTATCGGGAAAACTGCTTATCTTCTGCGAGCATGGCAACGGTGAATTTGTCAGCAGGAATAATCTTACAATGGAGCAGATAAACGATATATTCGCGGGAAGGAGGACGCATCATCATGCCTGAGATTTTTCAATATGAATTTATGCGCCGCGCCTTTTTCGTCGCGGTAATAATAGCGGTGATTGCTCCGTGCATAGGCACGTCCATAGTGTTAAAGCGGCTTTCCGCTATCGGCGATGCCGCGTCGCACAGCGCGCTTGCGGGAATTGCTTTCGGACTTGTGATAGGAATAAATCCCATTCTCGGCGCGGTGCTGTTTTCCGTGTTCGCGGTGCTTGGCATTGAGGCTCTGAGAAAGGCGTTCGGGAAATATTCCGAGATTGCGACTGTGGTTGTGATGTCGGCGGGAATAGGACTTACGGCGGTGCTGTCGGGGTTCATAACAAGCGGCTCAAGCAATTTAAACAGCTTTCTTTTCGGCTCTGTTGTGGCAATATCGGATTTTGAAATGTACCTTACAATAGGTCTCGGCATTGCGGTTATAATCGTGTCTGTGCTGCTTTATAAGGAATTGTTTTTCGTCACCTTTGACGAGGAGGCGGCAAGGCTTTCCGGAGTGCCGGTAAACGGAATAAATACGGTGCTTATGCTGCTCACGGCGGTTACGGTTTCTGTAGCATCGAGAATAGTCGGCGCACTTATGATTTCATCGCTGCTGGTAATACCCGTGGCGGCGGCTATGATGGTGGCGAAAAGCTACAAGCAGACGGTGTGGCTGTCGATAGGCTTCGCGGAAATATTCACCGTGGCGGGACTGTTCATATCATATTATATGGATTTGCGTCCCGGCGGAACCATTGTTCTTTTGGGCGTGATATTTTTGATTTGCGTGATGATTCTCACGCGTAAAAGAAGAAGGTGACGGGGAATGGAGATTAACAAAATTCTTTATGACGCGGGACTTAAATGCACAACACAGCGTATAAGCGTTATGGAATCGCTCCTATGCGCCAAGGCTCCGATGACGGCGGAAAACATATATGAAAGCGTGGACGGAATGTCGCTTTCCACGGTTTACAGAATAGTTGAAAGGCTTTGCGAAAAGGGAATAGTAAGGAAAAACACCATACAGGACAGCGATAAATTTTATTATGAGCTTACAAGCGGTGGTCACCGCCATTACGCGATATGCTTAGGCTGCAAGAGTATGAAATATGTGGATATATGTCCCGTTCACGCTCCGCATATAGATAACTTCACCGTGACGGGGCATAAGCTTGAAATATACGGATACTGCGATGAATGTAAAAATAAGGGACACTAAATAAAGGGGACACTAAATATTTTTAGTGTCCCCTTGCAATATGAGTAAATTAAGATGTCCCCCGCCTCTAAGGGCGGCGGGCTCCATTTACTTTTTTCAGTGGCGGTACAAACCGCCACTGAAAGCGTTGAATGATGGGGCTTTGCCCCTTATTGAAATATTTTTTCGCCGTCAGATTATCGGTCGTATTTATATATCCAAATTTGAAACATACTTAGCGTTTTGCTCGATAAATTCACGTCTTGGTTCAACCTTATCGCCCATTAAAACCGTAAAAATTTGGTCAGCCATAATAGCGTCCTCAAGCTCAACGCGCAGAAGCATGCGCTTTTCCGGGTCCATTGTCGTTTCTTTTAATTCAATCGGGTCCATCTCACCAAGACCCTTGTAACGCTGAACCTTTGCGCCGTTGCCAAGCTCCGCAAGAAGTCTGTCACGTTCCTCATCGGTGAACGCAAAATGCTCGACAAGGTTCTTATTTTTTCCTTTGAAAACTTTGTAGAGCGGCGGCTGCGCGATATATATATTTCCGTTATCTATAAGCGGGCGCATATAGCGGAAGAAGAATGTAAGCAGCAGCGTTCTTATGTGCGCGCCGTCAACGTCGGCATCCGCCATAATAATAACCTTTCCGTATTTCAGATTATCCAGATTTAAATCCTCGCCTATGCCCGCGCCGAGCGCGTGAATAACGGGAAGCAGTTTTTCGTTTGAATACACCTTATCTATGCGCGATTTTTCCACGTTGAGCATTTTACCCCAAAGCGGAAGAATAGCCTGGAAACGTCTGTTACGTCCCTGCTTGGCGCTGCCGCCCGCGCTGTCGCCCTCGACGATGAACAGCTCGGCGTAATCCGCTCCCTCATCGGTGCATTTTGCGAGCTTGCCCAAAAGCGCGGAGTTAGAGGATGCCGAGTTTCTGCGTGATGCTTCTCTTGCGCGTTTAGCGGCTTCTCTTGCACGGGAGGCGGTACGCGGTTTCTCGATAATGGCGCGCGCAATTTTGGGGTTTTCCTCAAGAAACGCTTCCAGTTTATCGTTTAGCGCGCCTTCAACCAACGCTCTCGCTTCGCTGTTTCCGAGCTTTGCCTTGGTTTGTCCCTCGAACTGAGCCTCCATAACCTTGACGCTGATGATTGCGGTAAGTCCTTCTCTTGTGTCCTCTCCCGAAAGGTTTTGATCCTTTTCCTTCAGAAGCTTGTATTTTCTCGCGTAATCATTAAGAACTCGCGTAAGACCGGATTTAAAACCTGTTTCATGAGTACCGCCATCGTTGGTGTGGATATTGTTCGCGAAGCTCAGCAGTGTTTCGCTATATGCTGTGGTATACTGCATCGCGACCTCAACCATCATATCGGAGCGCTCCGCTTCAAAATATACTATCTCGTCATGTATGACGTCCTTATTCTGATTGATATAGGCGACAAATTCTTTAATACCGCCCTCCGCGTGAAGCACAACCGGTTCGATTTCCTCTTGGCGCAAATCGGTGAATATGATTTTAACACCCTTATTCAAAAAGGCTTGCTCGCGCAGACGCTTCAGCAGTATGTCATAGTCAAATTCAAGCACCTCAAAAATTTCGGGATCCGGCTTGAATGTGATTTTTGTGCCTGTTTTATCGGTATCGCCGATAACCTTGAGCTTACAGGTAGGCTTTCCGCGTTCATAGCTTTGATAATGAATATGCTCGCCGTCCGAAACCTCTACCTCCAGATGCTCCGAAAGAGCGTTTACAACCGAGGAGCCTACGCCGTGCAAACCGCCCGAAACCTTATATCCGCCGCCGCCGAATTTACCGCCTGCGGGAAGTATGGTAAGAACGACCTCAACCGTCGGAATACCCTGCTGCGGGTGGATTCCCACGGGGATACCCCTGCCGTTATCCGTTACGGTTACGGAATTGTCGGGGTTTATAACTACGTCAATTTGCGTACAGAAACCCGCCAGAGCTTCATCTATTGAGTTATCTACAATTTCATAAACAAGGTGATGCAGACCGGGCGAAGCGGTGGAGCCGATATACATACCGGGACGCTTTCTGACCGCGTCAAGTCCCTCAAGAACCTGAATTTGACTTTCGTCATAGGTCGTTTCGATTTTTTCTAATTCACTCATTTTTTTGCCTTTCTGCCCACAATTAAATTTACATTCCCGCCGTGGGCGGTCGGGATGTACGAATGACAATCAATTTTTGCTTTCTTCGTTTATTAATGTAATCCTTCCCGAATTTGTTCGTTTCGATAACACCTGTGAGGAAATCGATGAAATATATATTTTCGATTTATCTCCGCGCTTTGTTACAATATACGATTTCGGCAAATCATCATTTGCGTTTATTATAATACCGTCCTTTTGCGCCTTGGGGAGAAAATCCCTGCCGAGACGGGAAACGGTAGTATTATCCATGTCAAATATACCTACGATGTCGTTTATATCAACTATAATGTCATTGCCTATATGAAGATACATCGTATCACGCAACCTTTCATTTACTCAATTGTGCCGTTCCTCACATGGAACAGCTTTGTTTCCGGCGTGCTTTCAATTAAATCTGTGTCGGTGCAGGTAATGAGTACCTGCTTGTCACGGATTTTTTTTGAAAGATACATACGGCGGTTAATGTCAAGCTCACTCATAATATCGTCGAGCAGCAAAACGGGATATTCGCCTCTGACGTGGTGGATGTAATCCGCCTGCGCTATCTTCATGCTTAATGCCGCCGTCCGCTGCTGCCCTTGGGAGCCGTATGCCCTCGCTTCGTTTCCGTTTATGAAAATGCTTAAATCATCGCGCTGTATTCCCAGCAGAGCCGAAGCAAATTCTATTTCGCGTCTTTGATTATTTTCAAGGTATTCGTATAAACTCTCCTCGGAAATGTCCCCGCATTTTATGCTCGGAACATACGCGACATTAAGAGCTTCGCCGGATATCTCCGACTGTATTGCGGAAGCGAAGCTGTTGAGCAGGTCAACGAAATCATTTCGGAAGCTCATGATTTTCGCGCCCTCGGCGGCAAGCTGCTCATTCCAAACCGAAAGAGTTATATCGGACTTTTTGCCGGATGCTTTGAGCGCTTTTAACAGACTGTTCTTTTGATTAAGCGCCTTGTGGTAATCGATAAGGCTTGCGAGGTAACCCGGATAAAGCTGACTTATCGCCGCATCGATGAAGCGTCTGCGCGCTCCGGGAGAGCCTTTGACTAAGTCAAGGTCCTCCGGCGAGAACATTACCACATTCAAATAGCTCATCAGCATACTGAGCTTTGTAATCTGAACATGATTTATTTTTATGGATTTTTTTCCGCCTCGGTTAAGCTGCATGAACGCGTTATAGCTGCGTTCGCTGTCGTGAAATTCAATTGAAAGCTTTGCGAAGCTTTCCTTGAACCTGATAAGCTCCCTGTCCGATTTTGAATGATGGCTTTTACCGTGCGAGAAGATATATATCGCTTCGAGAATATTTGTTTTCCCCTGCGCGTTATCGCCGTAAATGACGTTTGTAAACGGGGAAAGCTCTATCTTTGCATATTCATAGTTGCGGAAATTGTTAAGCGTTACGGATGAAATATACACTATTCAGCACCCACGTCGATTTGTACGGTTTCATCCTCGAACTCAACAGTAACAATATCGCCTGCACGAATTTTTTTGCCGCGCATAACGCAAAGCTCTCCGTTTACGGAAACCATCTCGCTTAGAATCATATCCTTGGCGTCCGCGCCGGATTCGGCGACCGCCGTGAATTTGAGAAGCTGGTCAAGCTTTATATATTCAGTTGTAATATCGGTTTTGATTTGTTCCATAATAATCTCCGTTCCGCCGTCCGCGCCGGCGTAAAGTAATTAAACAGCTGTTAATTTGAGTTACGCGTAACGGCGGTAACTCCGTGAATCTGCTTTATTTTTTTTGTAAGTAAAGCCAAATCGGAGGTGTTTCTGATTTCCACTCCTATCTGTATAATCGCCATTCCTTTTTTGGTAACGTAGGCGTTTACGGATTTGAACGGTATCTTCAGATTCGCGAGGATATTTGTAACCTCGAGCAGAACACCGTCGCGGTCATGCGCTTCGATTTGAAGATTTGCGATATAGGACGTGCTGCGTTCCGCGTCCCACCATACCTCTATAAATCTGTGCCTGTCCTCTTCGGACATGGAATCGGGGTTCATATTCGGACAGTCGCGGCGGTGAACGCTTACGCCCCTGCCCTTTGTTATAAAGCCTACAATATCGTCGCCCGCAACGGGATTACAGCAGCCTGCAAGGCGAACGAGGCAATTATCTATATTTTTAACAACAATACCCTTGTTCGATGTATGACGTTTTGACGGTTCCGTTTGAACTGTGTTGCTCTCGGCATCATAGACTAATTCAAGCTTTTTCTGCTTCTCCAGAGCCTTTTGCTCCTGGAGCCATTGGTCGCGCAGCCTTACGACAACCTTCTGCACGGTAAGACCACCGTATCCGACGCTTGCGTATAGGTCATCGAGGGATTGGAATCCGTAGCGCTTTGTCATGCTTTCCGTCCACTCGGGGCGGAAAAGCTGCGCGTGCGTGTTTCCCAGACGGCGAAGCTCACGCTCGATAAGCTCCTTGCCGTGCTCTATATTTTCGTCGCGGCGTTCGCGTTTAAACCATTGATTGATTTTATTTTTCGCCTGTGAGGTTTTGCATATTTTCAGCCAGTCACGGCTCGGACCATGCGTGTTTGCCGTGAGGATTTCAACAATTTCTCCGTTCTTGATAACATAGCTGTTAGGCACGATTTTTCCGTTTACCTTTGCGCCGCTCATTTTATATCCGACCTGCGAATGAATCGAGAACGCGAAATCTATTACGGTACTTCCGGCGGGGAGGGAGATAACCTTTCCCTGGGGAGTAAACACGAACACCTCATCGGAGAACAAATCGAAACGAAGCGTGTTAAAGAAATCATCCGTATCGATAATATTCGACTGCGTATCGAGAAGCTGACGAACCCATTCAAGCTTACCGTCCATATCGGTTTTTCCGGTTATGCCCTCCTTGTATTTCCAGTGCGCCGCGATACCTTCCTCCGCAACCTTGTGCATTTCCCATGTTCGTATCTGAATTTCAAACGGAGTGCCGTTGTGGTCTATAACCGTGGTATGGAGCGACTGATACATATTGGGCTTTGGCATTGCGATATAGTCCTTAAACCGCATCGGTACGGGAGTGTATAAATCATGCACCATGCCGAGAACCGCATAGCAGTCGGCGACGGTATCGACTATAACGCGCACGGCGAACAAATCGTAAAGCTCGTCAAGCGTCTTGTTCTGCGTGTACATTTTTCTGAAAATGCTGTAAAAATGCTTTGCGCGTCCCGTGACCTCGCCCTTTATGTTCATTACAACAAGCTTTTCGCGCAGAACCTCGATAATTTCTTTTATATAAAGCTCGCGCTCGCTCTTTTTCTGGTTAATGCTTTGAGTTATCTCCTCATACGCAACGGGGTCGAGATATTTCAGCGCGAGATCCTCAAGCTCGATTTTAATTTTAGACATACCCAAACGGTGCGCAAGAGGCGCGTAAACATCGAGAGTTTCCTTGGAAATCAAAAGCTGCTTTTTGGGCGGCATAAAGTTCAGAGTACGCATATTATGAAGGCGGTCAATGAGCTTTATAATAATAACTCGTATATCCTTTGACATCGCAAAGAACATTTTTCGCAGATTTTCAACCTGCTGCTCCTCGCGCGAGTTGTATTTAATCTGCTTGAGCTTTGTAACTCCGTCAACAAGCTCCGCGACGCTTTCCCCGAAAAGACTTTTTATATCGTCATAGGTATAGGGAGTATCCTCTACAACGTCGTGCAGCAGCGCGGCGGAAATCGCCGTGGCGTCAAGCGAAAGCTGCGCGGCGATAAAAGCGATTTGCACAGGATGCTCGATATACGGCGCGTCGCTTCTTCTGAACTGATGTATATGCGCCGATTTGGCAAGACGATACGCGATATAAATCATATCGGTATTCGCGTTTGGACTGTACCCCTTGACCATATCGATTATTTTATCTACAAGAGTGTCGGTTTCGTCAATATGCTGCGGGATTTTTTCCGGCTCTAAAATAGAATAATTTTCCATAAAAATCTCCCTTCCGCCGCCCTGCGTCGGCATAAATAATTATTAAACGCTCTCTTATCGGCAGGGCAAGGAATGATAAGAGCTTTTTGCGCGCATCCCTTTTTAGGGAATTTTAATTCACGAAATATAGCGGCGCAATCAAATCCTGCCGGAGGCTTAACGTGAAAGAAATGTTCACGTTAGCATATCCTTTCATAGTAATTGCAGACGGGCGGCTGTTACCTGTCAGTGTATTTTAATGTCCTTTAAAACCAACTGTACATTCTCCGTTCCCTGATAGCGGTTAATATCAATTTGGAACGCAATATCTATAATGCTGCCCTGACTCAGCCTGTTCACATATGCTCCCATATAAAAGCCGATACAATTTACAAACAAGCCGTTTTTTACACAGCGTAGCCTTAAATGCTTTCCGTCCGTTCCGACTGCGAAAATATATGCCGTTTCCATACCGTTTATCGAAAATACCGGCTTGTCGTTATCCATGCCGAAAGGCTCGAGCCATGAAAGCGTATGCGCGTTTTCAAGCGTCAGATATTTTTCGGTCACGGGGCAGTCGATTTCTATGCTCGGAATCATGTCGCTGTCCGAAAGTATATCGTCGGCATACTTGTTGATTTCCTTCGTAAAGGCATCCAAATCCGACATATTTACATTAAGTCCCGCC
This sequence comes from Oscillospiraceae bacterium, assembly GCA_020860985.1. Lineage (GTDB taxonomy): Bacteria > Bacillota > Clostridia > UBA1381 > UBA1381 > JALEPO01. Next base: position 1,060 of record JAJBTG010000080.1, on the reverse strand, counting down.
GCGACCGCGTGACCTCCGAAATCGGTCAGATACTTTTCGCAGTGAGTCAGCGCGTCAAATAAATTAAATCCTGGTATGCTTCTTCCGGAGCCTTTGCCGATTCCGTTGTGATGCGAAATAAGTATGCAGGGTTTGTAATACAAATCGTTTATTCTTGAGGCGACAATTCCGATAACGCCCTGGTGCCAGCCCTCGTTTGCGAGAACGATAACCTTCTTCTTGTCAAAGTTCGGGTCCGCCGCTATAAGCGCGAGAGCCTCATCATAGATTTTCTGCTCCGTAAGCTGACGCTCCTTGTTCTCCGCGTCAAGCTCCAAAGCTATTCTGCGCGCCTCATTTTCATCCCTCGTCAAAAGAAGCTCAACCGCTGTTTTTGCACTGCCGAGTCTGCCCGCCGCATTAAGACGCGGCGCTATCGCAAACGCAATCGTAGAAGCGGTTATCGGGCGGTTTGACACTCCGGCAACCTCGATGATAGCCTTGATTCCCGGCCGCCATGGATTATGGAGCGCTTTTATTCCCTTGTCAACTATAATTCGATTTTCATCGAGAAGCGGAACAACGTCCGCGATTGTGCCTATGGTTACTATATCGACAAATCGATTGAAGCATTCGGTTGTGTTAAGATCAAGCTCGATTGCAAGCGCAAGCACAAGCTTGAATGCAACGCCGACTCCCGCAAGACCCTCAAACGGATAATCGCAGTCGGGACGCTTGGGGTTTACAATCGCCTTTGCCGCGGTGGGGAGGCGATCCTTGCAGGTATGGTGGTCGGTAATGATAACGTCCATTCCCTGTAAATTCGCAAATTCAACCTCGCCTATAGCCGTAATTCCGCAGTCAACGGTTATCAAGAGCTTTGTGCCCTGCTTAAAGAGCTTGTTTACAGCCATGATATTTATTCCGTATCCCTCGTCCATACGGTCGGGGATATAGTAGCTTACGTTTGCTCCGCGCCATTTGAGAAATTCATACATAAGCGCCGTTGAGGTTATGCCGTCAACATCGTAATCACCGTAAATGACTATCTTTTCACCGCCGTCAATTGCCTGTATAATTC